>NZ_JBFUJG010000060.1:0-33583 GCF_056401495.1 Mucilaginibacter sp. P4_E8 | reverse complement strand
CCCCAAGGAAGGAATCGCACTAGGCCCAAGCTTTCTTTTTATTTCTTCCGAACACCTATAGTGATAACACCGACCACTTACCCGATCATCATTTCCTCAAACTTCTCCCAAAAACCATCCTGCGGAACGGGGGCCATAATTTCGATGGGTTCGTTTTTAACCGGGTGGATAAAGGTTAGCCTGCGGGCATGCAGGCAAATGCTTTTACGCAGGCTGCCGCGCGGATAGCCATATTTATTATCGCCTACAATAGGAGTGCCCAGGGTTGATAACTGCACCCTGATCTGGTGCGGACGCCCGGTTATGGGGTCAACCTCAATTAAATAATAACCGTTAAGCTCGCCAACCAGTTTATAATGCAGCTCGGCCCGTAAGCTGCCTTGTACTTCTTTGTCATGGGCTTTGGTTACATTTTTTTGTGGGTTTTTTACCAGCCAGTGAATTAAAGTACCGGCTTCGGGATATGGTCTTTTGCGCACAACGGCATAATAGGTTTTGTGCATGTCGCGGCTTTTAAACATCTTATTTATCCTGTCTAAAGCCTTGCTGGTTTTAGCAAACAGAATAACCCCACTCACGGGCCTGTCAAGCCTATGCACCACACCTAAAAAAGCGCCGTTGGGTTTATTGTATTTTTTTGCGATGTATTTTTTAACCTTTTCATCCAGTGACTCATCGCCGGTTTCATCAACCTGTACAATATCGCCCGCACGCTTATTTACCGCAATAAGGTGGTTATCCTCATAAAGGATATCCTTATCGGTAACATCGTAACTGGTATAATTAAATTCAGGCCTGGCCATATCTTTTATTTCGGAATTCGGATGTTCGATTTCGGATTTATTTTTATTTCGGAATTGGGATTTTCGATTTCGGATTTATTTTGATTCGATTGCTGTATAATCAAAGCTCTACATTCCCAAATCCCACATCCGAAATCCCAAATATTTAATATTGTTCCTGTTCGTTAGGGAAACTTTTTGATTTTATATCGCCAACATAGTTTTTGATGGCCCCATTCATCTGCTCATATAAATTAGCATACTGGCGTAAAAACCGGGGTTTAAAACCTTTGTTAATGCCCAGCATATCATGGATCACTAAAACCTGGCCGTCACAATGCTGCCCGGCACCTATACCTATGATAGGTATTTGCACACTTTCTGTAACTTCTTTGGCCAGCTGGGCAGGTATTTTTTCAACCACAATGGCAAAGCATCCCAGTTCCTGTAGTTTAAGGGCATCTTCTCTTAATTTCTGGGCCTCGGCTTCGTGCTTGGCACGTACGGTATAAGTGCCAAATTTATAAATAGATTGCGGGGTTAAACCCAAATGCCCCATAACCGGTATGCCGGCAGTAAGTATCCGGGTTATTGATTCGGCAATTTCTATACCACCCTCCATTTTAACGCCATGGGCCCCTGCTTCCTTCATGATACGGATGGCAGAGTTCAAAGCTTCTTTGGAGTTACCCTGGTATGATCCGAAAGGCAGATCGACCACCACCAGCGCGCGTTTTGCAGCACGCACTACAGATGATGCATGGTATATCATTTGATCAAGTGTTATGGGCAGGGTGGTTTCATGACCTGCCATCACATTCGAAGCCGAGTCGCCTACCAGTATGATGTCCATACCGGCATCGTCAACAATAGTCGCCATGGAATAATCATAGGCTGTAAGCATGGCTATCTTTTCGCCACGGTTCTTCATTTCCTGCACGGTATGCGTAGTGATCCTTTTAACTTCTTTATTTACTGACATCGATAAATATTTAAGCCTTTAGCATTGGCACTGCAAATGTATAAATAAATCATTTCGGAATTTTGATGTTCGATTTCTGATTTTTTTAATCAGAAATATTTGAATGCTGCAAATACATAAATCAAATAAATCCGAAATCCCACTTTCGAAATTCGAAATAAAACCATATTTTTGCGCCGTGAATCAGGAAGTTCCTTACTTCAATATTTCTATCAGTTTTCACGGGGCTTTGAACCAGGCGATCCGATTTAATAATCCATTCAATTTTTTTAATAAATGACCTACTTCACCAAATTACCGGCTGTGCTGCTACTTGACGATGGAACCGTTTTTTACGGTAAAGCGGCAGGAAAAATAGGTACTACCTCTGGCGAGATCTGCTTTAACACCGGCATGACCGGCTATCAGGAAATTTTTACAGATCCTTCATACTTTGGCCAAATTATGGTTGCCACCAATGCCCATATAGGCAATTATGGTATTGCAGATGACGAAGTTGAATCGGGCAATATTCAAATTGCAGGGTTGGTTTGTAAAAACTATAACATTGCTTACAGCCGCAAACAGGCCAACGAATCGATACAAGATTATTTCCAGTCGCAAAACCTGGTAGGTATATCTGATATAGATACGCGTCAGCTTGTTCGCCATATCCGCGATAAGGGTGCCATGAACGCGATCATTTCATCTGAGATATTGGATATCGAGGTATTGAAAGCTAAACTGGCCGAAGTACCGTCAATGGATGGGCTGGAACTATCATCAAAAGTATCAACTACTGAAACTTATACTTTTGGCGAAGAAAATGCTGCTTACCGCGTAGCTGTGCTTGACCTTGGTGTTAAGAAAAACATCCTGCGTAATTTTGACAAACGCGATGTGTATGCTAAAGTTTTCCCGGCAAAAACCTCTTTTGAAGAAATGGAAAAGGATTTTGCACCAACCGGTTACTTCATATCAAATGGTCCCGGCGATCCATCTGCCATGCCTTATGCTGTTGAAACGGTAAAATCTATCCTTGCTGCTGATAAACCCATGTTCGGGATTTGTTTAGGTCACCAGTTACTGGCTTTGGCTAACGATATCCCAACTAAAAAAATGTTTAACGGTCACCGCGGATTGAACCACCCGGTTAAAAATATTATCATCAACCATTGTGAGGTAACCTCTCAAAATCACGGTTTTGGCGTGGTGCCTGAGGCAGTGCGTGCCTCTGAAAAGGTAGAGATCACCCACGTGAACCTGAACGATCAATCGATAGAAGGCATCCGTGTAAAAGACAAAAAAGCATTCTCGGTACAATATCACCCCGAATCATCACCAGGTCCGCATGATTCCAGGTATCTGTTTGATGATTTTATCAAATTGATGTCGTAGTAAATGTGCATATTTCAGATGTGCAGATAAAAAAAGTCTTTCAAGTTTTAAACTTGAAAGGCTTTTTAATTTACTCCCAATAAATAACTCCTCTTTGAAACTTCAATTTAATCAGATTAGATGTATCAGCATTTTGTTTAGTTATATGCTCCGTTAGGAGCTACCCGTTTGTAGCTTATATGTATAAAACACCTTTTGCTCCGTAGGTGCAACCCTGAATTAGCAGGTAATAACTGCTTTGTAAGGGTAGCCTCTCCGAGGCATAAAAATATTGGATAATGAATGCTACAAATGGGTAGCTCCTAACGGAGCAGGCATGCTTATGTTTTAAGGGCTCCTGAAAGCACACCTGGGAGACGAAAGGCCTTTTTATTATTCTAAATTTGTCGAAAACCCGTGGGCGAATGCCACTCGTGCAACGCTTCGAGAGGCGAGGCTGACACAGGCTTTAAATTTATAAAACAAGTCATGCTGAACTTGTTTCAGCACCTCACAGGACGAATGGACACCCCGGCAAGTCAACTAAGCGCGTGGGATGCCGAAATAAATTCGGCATGACTTGCTTACTTGTGCAAGCCTTTGGCCGGTGTTTTCACTGTAAGTTTTTCTGATGATTCTAATCTCCTCATTATATTCCCTCCCCACGGGAGGGGTGCGGCGGATTGTGTAATGGCAGGGAGGGGCTTATACACGCGATATTAAATACCCTATAAATAAGCTTTTTTTATTTGTGTCCCCATCAGGGTCTCCTGAAAGGGACCCTGAGGTCTTGAAAGGCTTTTTTATTACCCTAAACTTTGATAACTTTCCTTAAACTTTACAAATCCTATGGCAACACAGTTTTTATTACAAGGAACCGTTAAATGGAGCTATGATCATGAAATGGCCGAAATATCGGCAAGCCGTAAGATACTGGCTGGCATGGTATCCGGAGTGCAAGCGTTGCAACATCATCAGGGTAATATAGCTTTAAGTACTACAGCACTGATCATCGAAGGAATAAATGATGATGAGGACCTGACGATACCACTCAGTGATATGAAGCAGTTGTACATTGGTTTTGATGATCTTTTCCCAATTACGGYAGTAAAAAGCATGGGTATGCTTTGGCAGCCTTTAAGGATAGGATATTATATTACTGCTTTTGAAACTAAATGTATTTATCTCATCATTGATGTTAATGGTGTATATACCCATGATAAAGAATGGTTTAATACGCTAACTCAAATGTTATCTCAATAACTGCCTGTAAATAAGCTTTTTTTATTTTTATTTGGATTTATTCTAAATAAGACATTACTTTGCTCTTGTTCAATCGATAAGGTTTGTTCAAAACTTGGTATCTATGAAAAAAGTCCTCGGTCTCATCATACTGCTCATCGCTTCACAGGCGGCAACAAAAGCGCAAAGTAAACTGGAGCAGGACAGGGCAGCCATACTGGCGCTCGGTGGTTTTTACAAAGTTACTTTTGATTATGCTGAAACCTTTTCGCCCGATACAGCTTACCGTAATCATCTTCAATATCATGCCTATGGATACGAATGGGCGGTTGTTGAACAGGAAACGCCAAAAAAGATAGTGATTCAGCATATACTGGTAACCGGCGATAGTTCGGTGATCAAGCACTGGCGCGAGGACTGGGTATATGAAGAACAAAACATACTAAGCTTTGATAAAAGCAATACCTGGAAAAAAACAAAGCTTACCCCGGCCGAAACCAAAGGCCGCTGGGTACAAAAGGTTTTCCAGGTTGATGATAGTCCGCGGTATGAGAGTATTGGTACCTGGTTGCATGTTGATGGCCGCCACCAATGGCAAAGCGAGTGCGACTCGCCGCTGCCCCGCAGGGAATTTACCAAACGGAGCGATTATAATGTGCTGCGCCGGGGCAACCGGGTGTATTTAACCGCCAATGGCTGGATGTATGAGCAGGATAACCAAAAGATCATCAGAACTGCTGATGGCGATAAGCTGCTGGCCAAAGAGAAAGGTTATGAAGAATTTACCCGTGCCGATGAAGCTAAATTTGCTTTTGCCAAAGACTGGTGGAAACAACAACAACCTTACTGGACAGCCGTTCGGCAGGTGTGGGACGAAGTATACGCCGCCCCTGCCACACTCCAATTAAAAGGAAAAGTAGATGGCAAACTACTATTTGAGCGGCTCTTTGAAATGGCCGATCAATCGGTAAAAGAAAAATGGGATGCAGAGAAAAGTAAGGCGGCAGCCCGCAAAGTAATAGCCAATTACCTGGAAAAAACAGTTTAAAAATATAAAGTCCTGCTCCTGAGCAAATGCTGCGGTGCGATAGCTTTGCGCGCCGGGCAGGCACCAACTAAATTACATTATCATGTGCGATTCAAAAGTCATAAGTCAGGCGGGGGCATCGGTTATTAGCCGGTGCTCAGAGTGCCGCTGTATCTTCATCTGGAATAATAACCTGATCCTGAGTTTTTCGCCCGAGCAATTTATCCAGTTCCGGGATTTTACGGTTGAGCTTGATTTTGCCGAACATTCCCACACCTTTCCTGACGGACAGGACCGCCTGGTGATGCGTACTCCGGTTAATGATGTACAGCTTACTTTTACTACAGAGGAGTGGGAAGATTTTCATGCAGCTATGGACGAAGCCATTTATATGCAGGAGATATATTCGCTCATGTATGATAATGAATAAAGCTTTATTTTAAACTTTTCATTGCCTCCTGAGCTGCAATTTGCCCGGATATAATAGCCGGCGGAACTCCCGGCCCAGGCACTGTTAGCTGGCCGGTGTACAGCATGTTTTTAATATGCCTGGCCCGCATGGCCGGTTTAAAAAACGCGGTTTGCGCCAAAGTATTAGCCAACCCATAAGCATTGCCTTTAAAAGAGTGATAATCAGTTTTAAAATCATTAAGCGCGTAGCTGCGTTTAACCACAATGGAATCTCGGATGTCTTGTCCGGTAATGTGCTTAAACCTGTTGAGCATCAGGTCGAAATACTTTTCGCGGATACTTTCATCATCATGCAGACCCGGCGCTATGGGCATCAGGAAAAAAAGGTTTTCGCCGCCTTCGGGTGCTACGCTCTTATCTGTTTTTGAGGTACACGAAACATAAAACAGCGGACTGGTAGGCCATTTTGGTGTAGTATATATTTCTTTGGCGTGCAGCTCAAAATCTTCATCAAAAAATAAATTGTGGTGTTTTATGCCCTCCACCTTTTTATTGGTACCGATATAAAACAGCAAGCTCGATGGCGACATAGTGCGACTATTCCAGTACTTTTCCGTGTAATTTTGGTGCTTTTTATCCAACAAATGCTGGTCAATATGCTCATAATCGGCCCCGGAGATCACAAAATCGGCCTGAAAAATGCCTTTATTGGTCATAATATTGCTTATTAATTGCTCTTTTATGTCAATTTTGGTCACTTCTGTGTTCAATTTGATATCAACACCCAATTCCTTAGCAAGGCTAACCATGGCCTTCACAATTTCATTCATTCCACCCTGCGGATACCAGGTGCCCAGGACCAGATCGGCATAGTTCATCATGCTATACATGGCGGGGGTATCTTGTGGTGTAGCACCTAAAAAAAGTACGGGGAACTCCAGTAGCTTTATCAGTTTAGGGTTTTTAAAATACTGGCGTACATGCTTGCTCATGCTGCTTAGCAACTGCATGCTCAGGCTTTTTTTTATCAGGTTAAAGTCGATAAACTCGGTAATGGAGTGCGAGGGGCGAAACACATATTCGCCCATGCCAACCTTATATTTATAGGCTGCCTGCTTTAAAAATTCCTTTAATCCGGCGCTGCTGCCCGGTTCTGTTTTTTCAAAAAGCGCTTCCAGTTTATCCATGCCTGCGGGGATATCCATCATATCATTGGGGCCATAATAAATTCGGTATCCGGGATCTAACCTTTCCAGTTTATAATAGTCAGCAGGCTTTTTGCCAAACAAGGCAAAGAAATTTTCGAACACATCGGGCATCCAATACCAGCTGGGGCCCATGTCAAACTTAAAGCCATCCTGTTCCCAAACCCTTGCCCTGCCGCCGGGCTGATCATTCTTTTCAAGCACCGTAACTTTAAACCCTGCTTTTGCCAACACACAAGCTGCAGATAAACCTGCAAAACCTGCTCCTATAATGATGATATGCTTGTCGCCGTTCATGTAGATATGTGAAGCCCAAGTTAAGCAAATTGTTTTGTGGTGATAAAAAACAATAACGGTTTGAATTTGTACTTTTGAAAACAAGCGCGAGTGTAAATGATAAATCTGTACGACGAAACCTGTTTTGAATGCAGTAAATTAATAACCAATAAGTATAGTACATCATTTAGTTTAGGGATAAAGGCTTTTGGTAAAGAATACCGTTACCCCATTTACGCTATTTATGGGTTTGTGAGGTATGCCGATGAAATAGTTGACACCTTTCATGAACACGATAAATTACAGCTGATCAGTGATTTTAGAAAAGAAACATTTAAGGCTATTGGTGAACTTATCAGCCTGAATCCGGTTATTCATGCATTTCAACAGGTGGTGAACAGATATAGGATAGATCATGAATTGATAGATGCTTTTCTGCGATCAATGGAGATGGATCTTGATAAAAAAGCCTATGACGATGCTTGTTATAAAACCTACATCTATGGCTCGGCAGAGGCGATAGGTTTGATGTGCCTGCATGTTTTTACTGATAATGATGATAAGCTGTATCAGGAGTTATTACCACAAGCGCGCAGTTTAGGCGCTGCTTTTCAGAAAATAAATTTTTTACGGGATGTAAAAGCCGACTATGAGGAGCGTGGTCGTACCTATTTCCCCCATATTGATTTTAATAATTTTACCGAACAGGATAAACGGAATATAGAAGCCGATATAAAAATTGATTTCGACAATGCGTTTAAAGGTATAAAACGCCTGCCACGTGCAACGCGGCTGGGTGTTTATATAGCTTACATATATTACCGGCAGTTGTTCAAAAAAATAAGTTATACACCAGCAAGTGTTATCCTGCAAAAAAGAATACGTATTTCCAATACCTGCAAAATAGGTTTATACGTTAAAGCTGTTTTACAACAAAAATTGAATGTGATTTGATGAGAAAGTGTGTTTTTTTTATAGCAAGTATATTTTTACAGTTGTTTATTATACAAAACGTAAAGGCCGATGAGCCTAATTTGAAAACTATACGCCAGCACTTACGAGAGGCCATTAACGACAGTAAAACCACCGATTCGCTGTATAAGAGTCTGAACGGGATAAAGAACCGGACCGCTATTATTGATGGTTTTATAGCAGGTTTGCAAGCATTGAAAGCTAAACACGCCTGGAATCCATACTCCAAGATAAAGTATATAAACAACTGTGAGAAAACATTTGAAAAGGCTATAGCAGCCGATCCGCAGAATATAGAGATCAGGTTTATGCGTTTTTCTGTAGAAGATAGTGTGCCCGGCTTTTTAGGTTATAAAAAAAACTTAGCCCCCGATAGTGAGGCGATCATAAATCAGCTCAATAAAAGAAATTATGGTACGGCCGATAGGGTATTGACTATTGAGATCATTAAATATCTGGCCAATTCCAGAAGATGTACACCTAACCAGGTTGAAGAACTGAACAAACTTTTAGCCACATTAAAGTGAGATACACCTATTTGCTTATCAATATACTCACGGTGTTTTTTCCCGTTGTATTATCGTTTGATAAAAAGGTGCATTTTTATAAAACCTGGAAATTCATTTGGCCGGGTATGGGTATAACGGGTTTGTTCTTTTTGTTTTGGGATGTACTGTTTACTGTAAAAGGCGTATGGTCCTTTAACCCGCATTATATCCTTGGTATAAATTTCTTCGGGCTCCCGCTTGAGGAAATATTGTTTTTTTTAACTGTGCCATTTGCCTGCATTTTTATTTATGCCTGCCTTAATTATTATATCAAATGGCAAATTGATAACCGGCTAACCCGAATGATCAGCAACCTGATTATTATGCTGTGTATCCTTGTGCTAATTTTTCATTACGACCGGATATATCCGGCTATTACATTTAGTTTATTGCTGGTATTAATGCTGTTACTGCAATATATATTTAAGGTAAGCTGGCTTAACCGGTACTACATGGCTTACCTGGTGGCACTTATCCCTTTTTACATGGTGAATGGTATATTGACCTCTATACCTATAGTAATGTATAATAATAGCGAAAACATGGGTAAGCGAATTGGAACTATCCCGATAGAAGATCATTTTTATTTAATGGCTTTGCTGATCATGAACATTGGTTTTTTTGAGTATTTTAAAGCAAAAAATAAACCACTGTGAGCCAATTACCGGAATATACCAAGGGGCAGCTGGCCTTACGCAACGGGCAGGACAAGCCACAGATATGGGTTGCCTATAAAGGCATAATTTACGATGTGAGTGAAAGCCGCTTATGGAAAAACGGCAAACACTATGAACACTGGGCCGGGCAGGACCTTACCCATGAGCTGGTTGATGCCCCGCATACTGAAAGTGTATTTGAAAGGTTTAAGGCAATAGGGAGATTAAGCCCCCCGACCCCCTGAAGGGGGAGGATTTAATAATAAGCCCGACTTTGTTTTGTCCGGCTCCTTAAGGTAAACTATGCAAATCAAAAGCCCTCTCCTTTAGGAGAGGGTTGGGTGAGGCCTATAGTTCAAACTTGGCCAATCCTACAAATTCCTGTACACGGGCAGCAATTTCTTGCTGTGACAGGTTCCTTAGTTTTTCGGAGCCAAATTTTTCAACGCAGAATGATGCCAGTGCTGAGCCAAATATGATGGCGTTTTTCATGTTATCAAAACTCACAGTGCCAACTTTGGCCAGGTAGCCAATAAATCCCCCGGCAAATGTATCGCCGGCTCCTGTAGGGTCAAACACTTCGGCAAGTGGAAGGGCAGGGGCGCTGAATATTTTATCCTCATGGAATAATAGTGCACCATGTTCGCCTTTTTTAATGATAACATACTTTGGTCCCATGGTTAATATTTTACGGGCAGCCTTAACCAGGGAGAACTCTCCTGATAGCTGACGGGCTTCGGCATCGTTAATAGTTAACACATCAACCAGCTTTATAGTAGCAAGCAGTTCGTCAAGGGCAATGTCCATCCAAAAGTTCATCGTATCCATTACAATGAGCTTAGGGCGCTTGGTTAAACGCTGTATAACCGTTTGTTGTACCTGTGGCGATAAATTACCCAGCATCAGGTATTCGCAATCCTGGTATGAATCGGGAATGATGGGGTCAAAAGCTTCTAAAACATTAAGTTCAGTAATCAGGGTATCACGGCTGTTCATATCATTATGATACCTGCCGCTCCAAAAAAACGACTTCTCATCCTGCTTTATCTGGAGGCCTTCGGTATTAATATGGTGTTTTTGAAGGTCTTCAATCTCGCTTTGCGGAAAGTCGTCGCCAACCACAGCAACGATTTTTATATGGTCATAAAAGTAAGATGCGCCTAAACTTGCAAAGGTTGCAGACCCACCAACAATTTTATCTGTCTTTCCGAAGGGTGTTTCAATAGCGTCAAATGCCACAGTACCAATAACTAACAAACTCATGTAAAATATTTTTAATTTTTTTTTCGCAAATATTGTGAAATTAACGCAGAAATTATACTTTTGCACCACTCCAAACGGAAAATAGTCCTGAGTAGCTCAGCTGGTTAGAGCATCTGACTGTTAATCAGAGGGTCGCTGGTTCGAGCCCAGCCTCAGGAGCCACAAGCCCCGCACGTCCGCGGGGCTTTTTTTATGCCTTAGTTTTTGATTAGTGGTGCGGTGATAACACCCAAAGGCTGAACTAAGTTTTCTTAATTCTGCTTTTTGCTAAATGCTTCCTGTTGTTCTTTATTGAATTTTAGATCGATTGACCAATAAGGATTGCTCGCTATCCCATGTAAGAAGTAAAGCGGCCATTTGAACCGGCCTATCGCTTTTCTGACTTCAATAACCCAAGTAGAGTCAACTTGAGCATTATTAGCAAAAGTTCTGATATTAAATGGTTTGCCAGCTGAGTCACTGCTRAAACTTAACATAACATGGCCGGTTTGCTGATTAAGATTTCGCAGTTCATCCCAATGGATATGGGAATAGATTAAATTAGTTAAGGAGTCGATGGTTTTTATTTTATTAGGATCGGGAGATTGAGGATAAATCACGTCTTCAATATTTGTTACCATGCCATTTGCTACGGTGATACACGTTTCGCGTGCCCAAACCGGGCAAACCAAGCAAAACCAAGTCAAAGGTCTGTCATTTGTAAGCCAAATCTTCCCGGTAAACCAGCCTGCTTTTAACATGCCATTTTTTAACCTCCCTTTAAATAGCTTAGCTAAATCGGCTGTTTGTTGTTTTTCGTTGCAAGCGCAACTATGTATCTGTACCAATAAAAGTTGATGGTTGATGATTTTCCATTCGGCATCAAATTGGCAATTATCTTCAGTACATTGGGTACCATAGTCCTTTAATAGCTCGCTTAGTTTCGTAATGTCGGAGTATTTATCGAACGGGCTTCTCGATACCACATTCATTTTAGTTCCATTCACCCAAATATGATCACATTTCGCATTGGTACTTAGCAGGCAAAAGGAAGTTATTAATAGAAGTGTTGAGGTGTAAAAGTTTTTCATTGTGAATGCTAATAAAAAAGATCAATTATCTATAATATAAAAAAGCCCCCGGGTATGGACGGGGTAAAAATTGAAAAAAAACTTTCAAAATTTCAATCCACGCAGTCGCTCGGCTCCAGCCGAGCGACTGCGGCGCAAATACACCCCACCTATACCGGCAGGTATTTATTGAGTACTTTCCCGTGTTTGTAAGCTATTGAACTTTCTAATTTCAGTATTTTCCTTTCCTTAAAAATGGAAAGTCCGGCACCAATGGCTACAGGGGCAATGATGATATAATATTCATCAATAAGGTTGAGGCTTATGAGCGAGCTTACAAAATTGACGCCGCCATAAACAAGAATATCCTTGCCCGGTTGTTCTTTCAGCGCCTGTACTGCGGTAGCCAGGTCGCCGTTTTCTACTTCCACATTCCTGCCGGCAATGGCTGTTTCTGTTTTGCTGAAAACGATCTTGCGCATATTTACGATCAGTTGCGCCAAAGGGTGTGCCGGGTTATCAGGCATATTATCTGCCATATTTTCCCAGTAGGCGGGAAACTCTGTGGCCAATTTGCGTCCCAGCAAAAGAGTATCGCTGCTGTCGGCCAACTCAATTATTTTCTGGAAACCGGCTTCATCCGGACCGGCCAGAAACACCCAGTCATTTTCGCCATTTGGCCCGGCTACAAAGCCATCAATGGTCATATGCATCTGTAATTTTAATTTTCTCATGGAAATTGTTTTTAAAAGTAAATTAGGTTTCTTTATCACCAATATCTGCAAATGAGTTAACGAAATGATTATCCCAGTAACTCTTCCAGTTGGTTAAGGCAGATGGTAAAGCCTCCCTCGAAGCCCATGCTTACCAGTTGCTCCAACCCGGCGGTATCAGCGAAGGTGAGGGTTACGTTTACGGTAGTAACGCCGTTGTTCTCGCTCATTTCCACCAGCCAATATGAAGGGACATCATCATCTATGGGATTGCCATTCTCATCACTGAATTTAGTAGTAGACTTAAAGCTGTTCGGCGCATCAATGGCGTGGTAGGTGCATATACTCCAATGCGTTTCACCTTCAGGGCCTATCATGGCGTATAACCAATGGCCGCCATTTTTAAAGTCCATTGTTTTGGTTTCGACGTGCCATGGTTTGGGGCCCCACCATTGATCCAATATATTACTTTCTGTCCAGGCGCTCCATACCTTTTGGCGCGGCGCATTAAATTCCCGCACAATGTGCATTGTTTTGTTCGCGGTGTCTTTGCTGATGCTGATCATGTTGTGTTTTTATTTTAAAGGTTATCTAAAAGGTTGTTTAACAGGTCAAAATCTATTCCGAAGCCAGTAACTCATCCAGCTGGTTAAGGCTCATGGTAGTGCCTTCTTTAAAGCCTCCTTCGACGAACATTTTTATTGTGGCTTCTTCCTCAAAGGTGATCACCATATCGACCTTCGTTCTATTACCGTCAATGGATGAGAATTTAGTATCCCGGTATGATTTTGGCCCACTAAGAACCGGGTTGCCATCGCCATCACAAAACATACCTGTTGATGAAAAAGCGCTGCCATTTTCTATTGCAGTAAATTCAGCATAGACCCATTGTTTCTGACCTTCAGGGCTAACCATGGCATACAGCCATATTCCACCAATGGTAAAATCCCATGTTTTGGTTACAGCTGTCCATGGTTTCGGCCCCACCCATTTATCAAGCAGGTCGGGGTTTGTGTGGGCTTTCCATACTTTTTCAATTGGCGCGTTAAATTCGCGTGATATGTGAATCTTTTTAGCGGCCAGGTCTGGTTCGAATACAAAATTGTTTGGCATGATCGTTTAGTTTTATAAGTGATTTATACTATTTAAACGAAGTTCAACACAGTACCGAAGTTGCCTAAACAGTATAAAGAAGAAATTGGAATTATTCCGAAGCCAGCAACTCATTCAGCTGGTTAAGGCTCATGGCAGTGCCGCTTTCAAAACCCATTTCCACCATCATTTTCACGGTTGCTTCATCATCGAAACTGATATCTATCGCGACTTTGGTTTTATCGCCCACGGCTACAAATTTGTTGTCCCAGTGGCCTACCCCAGTATCAGCCGCGAAACGGCTGCCATTTTCAATAACGGTAAACTTTGCCTGGCTCGGGTGCTTCTGGCCTTCCGGACCTACCATAGAATACAGCCAGACGCCGCCTACTGTAAAGTCCATCGATTTGGTTATGGCTACCCATGGCTTCGATCCCCACCATTTTTCAAGCAGGTCAGGGTCAGTCCAGGCTTTCCATACTTTTTCAATTGGCGCGTTAAATTCGCGTACTACGTGAAATTTTTTAGCGGCAAGGTCTGTTTCGAAAACAAAATGATTTGTCATGATTGTTTAAGTTTATAAGTCATTTAACAGGTTGTCTAACTGGTCAAAACGGGTCTCCCATAACTTGCGGAAGCGTTCCAGCCAAATATCAATCTCTTTCATTTTTTCGGGGTTAAAGTGATAATAAATTTCTCTACCAGTCTTCTTCTGTATCAATACTTCGCATTCTGTTAGGATCTGGATATGCTTTGATATTGTTTGCCTGGTACTTTCAAAGTGTTCTGCGACAGCATTGGGTGTCATAGCGCCCAGTGCAAGTAAACCCAAAATGGCCCTGCGCGTAGGGTCGGCAATGGCCTGGAAAATATCTCGTCTCATATAAACATGCAGTTGATTGACTGCAAATATAAATGCAGTTAATCAACTGCGCAAATTTTTTTTAAAATATTTGGAGTGATATAATAAATGTGAGCAGGAAGTATAAAAGTGATCCTTATTTAGTTTGCGGACATAAACCCTTTAAGATCATGAAGTTCCTTAAATATTACCCTGCTGTTGGATGGCGAGGCAAAATAAGGGTGATTTGCGTAAAAAAACAGATGTCTAAGATCGAAGATATTCTCAGTCAAGAGATCATAACAATACGGATGCTGGCAGCTTGAAGGTTTGTGCCAGGCAAATTGATGTAATAAAAGTAAGGATAACATACAAGTAGAGCCTTCCTGCTTTTGAAAGGGCTATTTAGATTTGAATAGTTTGGTTAATTCTTTATAGGTCCAAATATTGCCTTTTTCAAAAAAAACATAAGTTTTATCCCAATCGGCACCCTTGCCCCAGCCAATCATAGAAGAAATAACCTTTGTGTGGTTATCATCAATAGGAATAAACTGTATTACCTCCTGCAGATTTTTATCTTCGGATCGTGCTTTTTTTGTGAAGTTTTCATTCAGGTTGACTTTTAATGTAATAAATTCATTTTCGATATAAGTCATGATATCGCTTTTGATGGCTGATTTATCATTTATAGACTTGTTTTTATCATAATTGGTTAGGAGCACACCGCCAGTTTTAAGGTTGATATGTGCAACAGGGGCTATCCAAAGTTTTAATTTATCGTCATTTGTAAAGTATTGCCATGCCTGGGGTTTAGATAGTGGAAGAATAAATTCTAACTTAAGTACCTTTTCCCCGGTGGTGGTTGTATAAGAAGTGTTTTTAATGTCTTGACCTTTAACACTTATTGAGGCGGTTAAAACAAATATGGTTAACAATAACAGTTTCGTTTTCATAATTCAATTATTTGTGTTTTTATAAATTAGCTGCTCATTCGGGTCTTTTTTTCTAAAATACTTATTAACTCCGATTTTTCGAACCTCTATATTTTCTTTTGATGTTTTAATGTCGCTATAAAAAACCAGTACCCTGTACTTAGCCCTATAAAGTAGATAAATCACCAGATGGTGTGTATAATAAAAACATAACCGGAAAGTATACTTGGATCAGTGTATATACTAAAGTGTAAAAGCGTACATATAAAATATATTAAACTCAAAATAAATAATTCCAGCAGGATTAAAAATATAAACTTAAAACACCGATTTGTTTTGAGACGGAAAATTACGTTCAAAGGTGATGTATTTGTTAGGTATTGATCCCGCCAGGATATATATATTTAATAAATATGTTAACATATTTCACATTTAAGTATACAATTCAGCTCTGCCTATTTTTCTGGCTTTACTTTATTTGAACTTTGCCTATATCTATTCAAACCAATTAAACAGGTCGTTATGAAAAACTCAAATACCTTGATATTCAGGCTGATCGTAATTATCGTCGTTGCTTTTAGTTTTTCCTGCAAGAAACTTGGGGATACGCCACAACCGGCAGGCTCAAAAAATCTGGCGGCAAGTGATAGTATATTGTATACTCCTGAAACCATTTTTACGGCGGAGCAACATGTATTTACCGATATTCATATCTGTTACGATGATAAAGTGTTCCTGCTGGAAAACGGAAAACTGAAACGATTAATAGGTAACGATCTGGTTGACGTGGGGTTACCTGGTTCGGTTTACACCAATTTTCATCCAACATTTCTTGCTATATCAAAAGACTTTACTTTTTATCTGCGGGCAGCAACAGGCATTAAAATCATCAAAGGCGGGCAAGTGATCAAGGAATACAAGGTTGGCCAGCCACCTTTGCAGGACTTTACAACAGAAACGTTTGGCGAACGTAACGTTGCTGTGGACGAAACGGATCAGTCATTGATTGTTGGTGTGCCAAGGCTTTTTAATCCCGGTTTGGTATCAACATTAAAGATCACTAAGAACGGCCAGGCCAGCTTGCTTTCACAAGATGATGGGGAAACTAAAGGCGGTTTTTTTACAGCTTTTGACGTAGGCGGTGCTTCGGGGCAACTTTGGCTAACAGGGCTGTCTTCTTTTAATGATAATTATTATTCCCAGCTTTATATTTATAAGCTTATCAATCCGCCATTTAATTATACTTTGCAACACACTTATGGTATAGAATTAACCAATCATTCACCTTTTCCACTTGAGGGTCAGCTGGATGCTGTTGGTTTTAATGTAATGGCGGCCATTAAAATATCAAAGGATGCTAAAACCATATATTTAAAAACTGGTGAGTACGATCCGATTCTTCAAACAACGGATAACATAGGAGGGGTATTGCGGATTCGCGACAACATGGTTACCCTTATAGCCGAAAACGTTGAAAACAAAAGAATGGCGATTTCTAAGGATGGCAAAACGCTGTATTTTGCGGGAAAAGGCTTATACAAAATTAATTTTTGATCACAACCTGTTCGCGCTGTCTTTATCGAAATTCGTAACCGGACATCCGGGATATGAAGAAAAAAAGCCTCCTTATTTTTTATAAGGGGGCATGCTGGCATACTTACTTTTGTGTCGCCGCAATAGGTTGCCAGGCATGGCACTTCTCAAACGGAGCCTGTACCTTAGTTTTTATAATTCTTTTTTGAATTACTTTTCCATGAAAAAATCTAACAGGCCCTTTTGTACCTGGTCAGGTTGTTCCTGGAGAATCCAATGCCCCGAACCTGTAATTATACAATCTTTTACATTGGAAGCAACCAAACGGACATGAGCTCCCAAAAAGGGCGCAAAATGGTCTGACCCCATTGCCAATACAGGCATCGCCAATTTATTTTTACGAAATTCCTGATTGTCTTTAATGTCTTGCTCAAATACAAACCAAAGAAACGAAGCTCTCGTTGCACCTTTTACCGAATACGCCCGAATAAATTCAGCTTTTTCCTGAGCAGTAAATGAGTTCTGCACGAAACTTACCGCCGGAAAAAAATCTTTAAGAATTAAATTCATTCTTCCCTCTGCAACTTCTGCTGAATGTGGCTGACTAAAAAACCCGAACCACCATGCCTGGGCTTTTACCTGGCTCCAAACCGGTTCGACACCGGCTATTAATGCATCCAGTAAAGCGAGTTTATTAACCTCATTAGGAAATTGAGCTGCATAAGCATAGGCAACCATCATACCGATATCATGTCCGGCTATATCAATTTTCTTATAACCAAGCTTTTTTACAAGTTCGTGCAGGTCGATAGCCATAGTTTTTTTGTCATAACCACCTTGTGGTTTACCAGACTCTCCAACGCCACGCAAATCCGGAGCAATTATGGTAAAATGCTTTGATAGTTCCGGAAGTAACCTATTCCACATATACCAATTTTGAGGAAATCCATGTACCAGCATAAGCGGGGTTCCATGTCCGCCGATCACGTAATGTATTTTGACACCGTTTACAATTGCGTATTGATTAGAAAAGCCTTTGGGCGGCAATGCCGGTTTTGCAGCCTTATTTATCGTGGTCTGAGCAATAAGGTTTTTTGAAAATGATGTAAGAGTAAATGCAAGGAGCATTACCGTAATTTTAAGTATTCTATTTGTTGTTTTCATTATTAGTGATTTTAAATGAGTTTTATTGAGTTATTAGTGTAACTGATCCACAACTTATCATAGAATTATCCATATTTAAGGCCCTCTTCCTGAAATGTTTGCCACAGTTTTAGTGATAAATATGGATGTTGATGCACAAACCCTATTGAAAGGGGGGCCGGGCTTTTGGCAGTGATCTGTTTATGACTTAAAATCAGCCCCGATGGTAACTGATTTCCACTGTTCCAATTCTGTTGACATGGCGGCTAGTTTTTCAGAAGCCCTCTTATAAGCATCAGCCCCAAGAAACAGGTGCATTGGCGGCTCAGGACTTTCGGCTAATTCTATAAATATTTCTGCTGCACGATCCGGGTCGCCTGGTTGTTGTCCGTTCGCCGACAGGTAACGGTCCTGGGTATTTTTCACAGCTTCATAACCCTCTATCTTAGACGAGATCAGTGCCAAAGAGTCCCTGGTCAAAAAACCCGTCCGGAAACCTGATGGTTCGGCTACAGTCACCTTGATCCCAAACTCTTTGACATCCAGCGCAATCACTTCTGAAAAAGCAGCCACCGCTGCCTTGGTAGCCGAATAAGCTGACCAACCGGGAGCACCCACAAAACCGGCCACCGAACCGATGTTAATAATGTAGCCCGATTTTTGACTGCGCATTATCGGCAGTACACTCTTTACCACATCTATGGTTGCCATCACGTTAACATTAAAAATGTTCCTGATATCCTGCTCTGCTGTTTCTTCTATTGTTCCGGCCATTCCATAACCCGCGTTGTTTACCACCACATCGATCCGCCCGAACGCCGCCAGCGTTTGCTGTACAGATTCATCAATGCAATCGAGGTTATTCAGATCGACAGCCAGCGGGAGAAAACGCTCCTTATCTATCACCCCAACCTCTTTGCTTAGCGCATGCGCATCACGGGAGGTCGCGGCAACCCGGTAGCCGTTTTCAAGCAGTTTTTTTACGAGGGTGAGTCCCAGCCCTTGAGAGGCCCCTGTTACGTACCATACTTTTGAAGTGTTCATGATATTATGTTTTTATAGCGTTTTACGCAGACACGCTCTGTCATTTTTGCCCTTGCCATTTTTACCAGGCAGTTGCAATTGCAACTACCTGGCAGGTTTCTTATGAGCGTATCATCATCTTCCACTCACTCGAAATAAAAATGGACAACAGGGTATTAAACCTCTATCATTATTGGTAGGAAACATTTAAGGTAACAGGCACACTCAAGGCTTTGGATACAATACAATTAGCTTTAGCGCCTTCTGCAATTTCCTGAAAAGCCTCAGCGGATACACCGTCGATTAATGAGGCTTTCAAATTCAAATGAATGCCGGTGATCTTAAGGTCAGCCATATCCACATCGAGAATGGCTTCGGTGTTTAAGTCGTTGGCTAAAAAGCCTGCACGCTCAAGCGTTGCACTTACTGACATGGTAAAACAGCCTGCATGAGCCGCGGCTATCAATTCTTCGGGGTTGGTACCAATACCAGAGTCGAATCGTGTTTTAAATGAATAGGGTGTTTGGTTAAGGATGGTGCTTTGAGAAGATATTTCTCCTTTACCTTCTTTAAGGTTACCATTCCAATGAGCTTTTGCTGTACGTTTCATGTTGTTGGTTTTGTTAAAAATTACACAACAAAGTACCGCAGGAAAATTCAGATGACTGTGTGACCTACATCACAATTTACGGAAGGCAATATTCATGCAGTGTATGTCACTTTTTAGCCAGGGTATAATCTGCTAAAGCGTTTCAAGAGAAATACTTAGCAGATTATACATCTACATATCAAAAGAAAAAGCCGATAGCAGAAATGCTATCGGCTTTTCTTATACATCAACCACAAGCTAAACAGCTACTTTGGCGAAAAACTGCCTTCTTGATGACCTTGGTGTATCTCCAAAACTATCCTTCCACCAATCACCTGTATTAAGTGGTTTAGGCGGGTCATTGGGTTTGCGCCATGCCAGAGATTCCCGAAATGAAAAATGAGAGAATAAGCGCATAAATTCTCCAAGGTATATATCTGCAACTCTTTTATTACCTTTTATAATAAGCATGTTCTCGTCATTATTGGTGGTTGAGGCATCACTGAAATTTGCTGAGCCCGTGATTACGATTGGTGATTGGCTAAGCGGGTCGATGAGCATGAATTTGTTGTGGATATATTTAACCATTGGATTTAACCCCGTGAGTTGCTCTTTTACCCAACCATCAAATTCATTGGTTTCGATAAAAGACCCTATAGCAAAAACATTTTCCGGCAAATTTCTTAGTTTCTGAATCGCTTCTTCCTCGGCTTTCTTTTTGACTTGGTCTTCGGGTGTCTTTTCGCTCATTGAACGCGTTTTCTTTTCCAGAAGCGCAAACCTTACCTTAGCTGTTGAATCGCGATAAACATCTTTAAAACTTTCATTGATCCCAAATGCAAAGGTCATGAATAAGCCTTGCTTGGCAGTTTTAGCCAGTTTGCCGTAAAAGGTTAATGCGTCAAGCGACTTTCTTGGACTAAACAATGCAGCTGTTCCGCTGGAAATTGGAATTTTGGGTACCAGCGTTAATGCTTCATTTGCAGACTGGATGGTTGCCTGTTTAGGGTCATCATGCAAAGCCGTCCAATAAGCCAGGTACTGCTTAGCTACCGGTGCTTGTTCAACAACATGCGCTACGTTAGAGTGTCCGAAGATTCCTCCGTTGGAGAAATTGGTGCCTCCGGTCCAAACGCTGATCGCTTCATCACCATCAAGTTTGACCATAAACTTATTGTGCGAAATAAATGATTTGCCCATAACGCGCTTGGTGCATATTTCAGAAAGCTCACATTTATTTACAGTAGCCTCGTTCTTCTTACCTGGATCAGCCTTCCGGTGATCATAAACAATAAGAATATCCACTCCTGCTACCGACGCCTTTTTCAATTCCATCAAAAACGGCTCATAATGAAATTCGTAAGCGGCGATACGAAGCTTGTGCTTGCCTGGAACACAGCTTTTAACAAAAAGTATCATTGCTTCGTATAATCCCCTGGATAACCAATCCCAAACCGGCTGATTAGGTACAACGTCTTTCGGCTTTTTATTCCCAAACCGCCGTATATATTCCTGTGATGCCGCAGCACCCCGGTTAAAGTAAACATCATGGTCGCCAGATTCCGGAGATTCTGTAGTTATCTTAATGGAAACGGATGCAAATTTTACTAACAGTTGTGGAGTTCCTTTCAAGGCACTGATCACATAGGTGTAAACATGGCCTGGTTTGGCAGAATAATCGGCCCATTGAAAACTTTGTATTGGGTGGTCTTTGGTAGAATAGAGCGACCCCGACGGAAAGCCAGGATCTGTTTCTGCAAATGCCTTCATTCCCTCCAGGTAATAGGCTTCATTCTCCGTATGATCCGTCCGGTGAATGGAAAAGCCTAAAAGATTATTGCATTTATTTTCAGGCAGGTGAAAACCAAGGGTTACTACATAAGTTCCGGCAACTGCCAGAACTTTAAATTCTTCTGAGGTTGATGATTTACGCATGTGAGTAAGGTTAAAAGGAATAATTTGGGAGGATTTAAAAACAATTAAATATATATAATTGCTTGTAAATAAGCAATATGAATTATAAATTAAATCGGTTTGCAGGATGTCGATCCGCTCTCGACCATATAATGATAATGGCACTGTGTTTGTGCATTTATATGGCATTAAAAGAAAATAAGTTTATAAGATAAAGTGGGCAGGTATATCGCTATCAACTTTATCTGGCCAGTAATGACGTGCAAATCTGTTCTCAATAAAAAGTTCATTTTATACCGGTAATTTAAGTTCGGGCAACACATCTAATAATAAATAATAATGATATGGAAAACGAAAAAAAACACAGGGTTGGGACAAGGGACGAGTGGCTGGAAGCAAGACTGAGGCTGCTAAAGGAAGAGAAAGAATTAACCAGGCGCAGTGACGAGGTGGCGCGTCACCGGACAGAAATGCCCTGGGTTAAGGTAGATAAAGCGTATCAATTTGAAACCGAAAAGGGAAGTGTCTCGCTGGCCGACCTCTTTGAAGGCCGCTCACAACTCCTGATATATCACTTTATGTTCGGGCCTGATTATAAGGCGGGATGTCCGGCCTGCTCGGCAATCGCCGACGGCTTCAATGGAATAGCGGTTCATTTGGCGAATCATGATGTGATGCTTGCCGCGGTATCACGCGCACCGTTTGCAAAACTGAAGGAATATAAGCAGCGACTGGGCTGGACGTTTCCCTGGGCATCTTCGTTCGGTAGCGATTTTAACTTCGACTTCAATGTCTGGTTCTCTGAGGAGCAGCAGCGCAGCGGAGATATAGAATACAATTACCAACGCGAGACCGGAACAGGTGAGCCGCTTGCAGGTGAAACAGTGCGGGAATGGGAAACTGTAAATGACGAAGGTACTGTTGCACAGGTTGCCAGGATGGCCGGAACCGATATTGCAACGTTTACCCGTGAGCGACCCGGCTTGAGTGCTTTTGTACTGGAGAACGGCAATGTTTATCACACCTATTCTACCTATTCGCGTGGGTTGGATGGCCTGTGGAGCGTGTACCAATGGCTTGACCGTGCGCCCCTGGGACGCAACGAAACGGGTTTTTGGTGGCGCCGGCATGACGAGTATTAAGATGGAGGAAATTTTAGTCGCCTTAAAATAAACCGAAACTGGAAATATGACCTCTGATAGAAATGCCCTTCGAGCGTTTTTTGGAATAGTTGCATTGCTCTTTACGGCTAGTGCTGTCGTAACAATTGTATGGTGCATATCCATGTCGGCGATGGAAGAAATGCCGATGCCCGGTGGCTGGAGTATGTCCATGACGTGGATGCCCATGTATGGACAGTCGCTGTTCGGTGCCGCAGCATCCTTTCTTGCTATGTGGGATGTCATGATGTTGGCTATGATGATCCCGTGCCTGGTGCCTATGCTGCTGCGCTATCGCCAGGCCGTTCAGGAGACAAGTGCAGGGCGTTTAGGCTGGTTGACAGCCTTAGCAGGACTTGGTTATTTTTTTGTCTGGACAATCGTGGGATTAGCCGTTTTTCCACTGGGAGTTTGGCTTAATGCGATCTTAATGCAATATAGGGAGCTATCCTTGATCGTGCCGCTTGCGGTCGGAATAGTCGTATTGGCCGTAGGCTTACTCCAGCTCACCGACTGGAAGTTGCATCAACTTACGTGCTGTCGGGAATTGCCCTTCCGGGGCCAAACGGTGCCTGACAACGCCCGCACGGCCTGGAAACATGGGCTGCACCTCGGAATCCAGTGCAGCCGGTGCTCCGCAGGTCTGATGTCTATTCTGCTTGTCATGGGAATGATGAACCTTTTTGGAATGGCTATTGTAACCTTGGCAATCACCTTTGAACGCCTCGCACCTGCCAGTAAATGGGTTACTGGTACTATCGGAGCCATTGGTATTGCAGCTGGTTTTTTTCTGATCGCCCAGGCAGTCGGAATTTTTTAACTTTATATTATGCAATGATGTGCCTGATATAAAGAATTGCAAATGGAAGTGGAAAACAAAATGGATAGCAATGCCGATAGCGTTTTTCGTATGCCGGGTACCCCTCCAACCTACTGGCTTACCCGCTTTGTTATTCTTCGTTTGCTGGGAGTAATCTACGCGGTGGCCTTTCTTGTAGTAATTAATCAGATCATTCCTTTGATAGGCTCTGATGGGCTTCTTCCTGTAGAGATTTACCTGAAGCAGGTGAGCGCTGCATTGGGATCCCCTGGAGCTGGTTTCGTACGTCTGCCGTCACTCTTTTGGTTTTGGCATTCTGATACAGCGCTTTTAACTGCTGCCTGGATCGGATTTGTACTTTCCTGTGTAGTAGTGTCAGGCTATGCCAATGCGCTAATGGTGGCTGTTATTTGGTTTCTTTACATGTCCTTTGTTCATGTAGGACAGGATTGGTATGGATACGGCTGGGAAATTCAGCTTTCCGAAACCGGGTTTCTCGCTATCTTTCTCTGTCCGCTGCTCGACCTGCGCCCATTTCCCAAACGCGCCCCACCCATGCCAATCATCGTTTTATTCAGGTGGCTGATTTGCCGGATCATGCTTGGCTCCGGATTGATCAAATTTCGTGGAGATGAAGTATGGCGTAACGGGACCGCCCTCTATTACCATTTTGAAACACAACCCATTCCCGGTCCGTTAAGCCGATGGCTCCATTTTTTACCGCGTATAGTTTTGAAAATTGGCGTCTGGTTCAATTGGCTGGCCGAGCTTGTGGCGCCATGGTTCGTATTTTGGCCGCAACTTGCGCGTCACCTGGCGGGCTTGGTGATCGTGTTATTCCAGATCAACATTATACTCAGCGGCAACCTCTCGTTTTTAAACTGGCTCACTATTGTCCCTGCCTTAGCCTGTTTTGACGACAGCTTCTGGTCCAGGCTTCTTCCCCGCAAGCTCGTTCGTAAGGCCGAGGCTGCTGCTGATCGTGCCGAAGTATCCAGCCCTATGTTAACCACCGCCTGGGTTGTTACTGGTATTGTTATACTCCTTAGCATCCGCCCTGCACTTAACATTCTATCGCCGGGGCAGATCATGAATTCCTCATTTGACCCGCTGGATCTCGTAAATACCTATGGTGCATTCGGAAGCGTGGGGCGGGAACGTTTGAACGTAGTATTTGAAGGAACGACGGACGAGAAACCTGACGATAAAGCCGACTGGAAACCATATATCTACAAAGGTCTGCCTGTATCTCTTGACAAAGGATCGCCACAAATAGCTCCCTACCAGTTGCGTTTAGACTGGCAAATGTGGTTCGCCGCCATGTCGTCTCCCGATCAATATCTATGGACGTATAATCTGGTGTGGAAACTCCTTCATAATGACCCTGGCGCTGTAAGTTTGTTCGCCAGTAATCCTTTCCCCGCTAAGCCACCGCGATTTATCCGGGCAGTTCTTTATAATTATACGTTTGCCAGGCCGGGTAATCCCGGGGGCCTTTATTGGGACCGTAAACAAATCAATATTTGGATTTCACCCCTTTCGGCCAATGATCCGCGCCTGGTCGAATTTCTAAAAGGTGCAGGATGGATTCGTTAAGTTAATTTTGCTTAAGGATTAGTAAAAAGTTACAACATTGTCATATTGTTTATACTTTTTTGTATAAACAATGAATGACGTATCTTTGTAGAGTAATTATTGCTGATTCCACTTAAAGACAGGCATAATGAAAGAAGAACTGAACACACTGGAACAAACCGTATCAAATGATTATAAATACGGCTTTGTTACTGATATCGATACGGACATCGTTCCGAAGGGGATCAACGAATCGGTTATCCACCTGATCTCGACCAAAAAAAACGAGCCCGACTGGATGCTGGAATGGCGCCTTAAAGCCTATGCCCAATGGTTAAAAATGGAAGAGCCTAAATGGCCTAACGTAACCTACCCGCCCATCAATTACCAGGACATTATTTATTACGCTGCACCCAGGCAAAAGCCGCAGTTAAACGGTCTTGATGAGATAGACCCGGAATTGCGCCGCACTTTCGAAAAACTGGGCATTTCGCTGGATGAGCAAAAAAGACTGAGCGGTGTAGCCGTGGATGTGGTGATGGATAGTGTATCTGTTGCCACCTCGTTCAAAAAGCAATTATCTGAAATTGGGGTGATCTTTTGCTCCATGAGCGAAGCCATACAACAGCATCCCGAACTGGTAAAAAAATACCTGGGTTCTGTAGTGCCCATGACCGATAATTATTTTGCAGCCTTGAATGCAGCAGTGTTCACCGATGGTTCATTTTGTTATATACCTAAAGGTGTACGTTGCCCAATGGAGTTATCCACTTATTTCAGGATCAATACAGAAAATTCGGGCCAGTTTGAACGCACGCTGATCATCGCCGAAGATGATAGCTACGTAAGCTACCTGGAAGGGTGCACGGCTCCTATGCGGGATGAAAACCAACTGCATGCCGCGGTGGTAGAGTTGGTGGCGCTGAACAACGCGGAGATCAAATATTCCACTGTTCAAAACTGGTATCCCGGCGACAAGGAAGGTCGTGGCGGTATTTACAATTTTGTAACCAAACGGGGTATATGCCTGGGTGAACGTTCCAAAATTTCCTGGACTCAGGTAGAAACCGGCTCGGCTATTACCTGGAAATACCCCAGCGTTATTTTAAAGGGCGATTATTCCATCGGCGAGTTTTACTCGGTCGCGCTTACCAATAATTTTCAACAAGCTGATACCGGTACTAAAATGATCCATCTGGGTAAGCATACCAAGAGCAGGATTGTAGCTAAAGGGATCTCGGCAGGCCATAGTAACAATAGTTATCGCGGGCTGGTACGCGCCAGCAAATGGGCCACCAATGCCCGTAATTATTCACAATGCGATTCCCTGCTATTGGGCGACAAGTGCGGCGCGCATACCTTTCCTTATATTGAAGTTAAAAATACAACTTCAATTATTGAGCATGAGGCAACCACCTCAAAAATAGGCGAAGATCAGCTTTTTTACTGCAGGCAACGAGGTATTGATACCGAAACTGCCGTAGCACTGATTGTTAACGGCTTTGCCAAAGAGGTCATGAATCAGTTACCGATGGAGTTTGCCATAGAGGCACAAAAACTGCTGGCCATTAGCCTGGAAGGCAGTGTTGGATAATTTTTGAAAGACACAGATTATTTAAAAATACGTATAGAACTATTATGTTATCTATAAAAAATATACATGCGACCATTGAAGGGAAGCAAATACTAAACGGGATTGACCTGGAGATCAAGCCAGGGGAAGTCCATGCCATTATGGGGCCGAATGGTTCCGGGAAAAGTACACTTGCACTGGTATTGGCAGGCAGAGAAGGATATGAAGTAACCCAGGGTTCAGTTACCTTTTCTGGTAAAGACCTGTTGCCTATGCCACCCGAAGACCGGGCTCGTGAAGGTTTGTTCCTGGCATTTCAATACCCGGTAGAAATACCTGGGGTAAGCACCACAAATTTCATTAAAGCGGCCGTGAATGAAAAACGGAAATACCTTGGTGAAGAAGCGCTGGATGCCGTTGCTTTTCTGAAACTGATGAAAGAGAAGATGGCCCTGGTTAATGTTGATCAAGCTTTATTGAGCCGTTCTGTTAATGAGGGTTTTTCTGGTGGCGAGAAAAAACGTAACGAAATTTTCCAGATGGCCATGCTGGAACCCAAACTGGCCATATTGGACGAAACGGATTCCGGTTTGGATATTGACGCCCTGCGTATTGTAGCCAATGGTGTTAATCAACTGCGTAATAAAGACCGGGCCATACTGATCATTACGCACTACCAGCGCTTGCTGGATTACCTGCAGCCTGATTTTGTACATGTGTTGTACAATGGCCGTATGGTTAGATCAGGAGGTAAGGAACTGGCTCTGGAACTGGAAGAAAAAGGGTATGATTTTATTAAGGATGAGGTTAATTTAACTGAAGGCTTACCGGCAGGTACTAATTAAACAGGATCATGACAGATGTAAGTTATTTTAAGGACAGGTTTGAACAGTTGCAGGGTGCAAGCCCGGATAACGAAATTGCCAAAATGCGCTTAGAAAGCTTTGACCGTTTTAGCAGTGCCGGCCTTCCATCTTTACGGAACGAGGAGTGGAAATATACCAATATCAGCAGTTTGTTTGATAAAGAGTACCACGTTGCAGCGGTTGATGAGAAGCCTGTGCTTAACCTGAAGGATGTTGATTCCATCCGCTTGCCGGGACATTCAGGCGCCAATGAACTGGTTTTTGTAAATGGCCGGTTTATATCCACGTTTTCCAACATCCGTTCTCCTGGCGATCAATTAATAGTGGTGCCATTGGAAGATGCTGCAAATGGGCCATATAAAGAACTGGTTAAGGAACATCTGGGGCAAAGCGGTAAGTATATTAAAGACGGGATCCATGCGCTTAATACCTCATTCATTTATGGCGGGGTATTTATCCATATCGCTAAAGGGCAACAATTAGAGCATCCTGTTTACCTGTATTATCTTTCAGATGCACGGGAACATGATACACTTTCCCAGCCCCGCAGCCTGATATATGCCGCCGAAGGAAGTAAACTGCAGCTGGTGGAAACGTATCAAACGATAGGTGGATCAGATAGTTTTACCAACCAGGTAATGGAAGTGGTGGTTAACGATAACACCCATATTGAATATTATAAATTACAAAACGACACGGCTAATGCCAACCAGGTAAGCACAACGCATATCCGGCAAGCCGGTAGGAGTTATGTACATGCGGTGACGATTACGCTTAACGGCGGCATGATCCGCAATAATATGAACCTGGTATTGGATGCAGCAGGCAATGAAACACACTTGTATGGTTTATACATGCTGAAGGGCAATACCCATGCTGATAATCATACTTTGGTTGATAACCGCAGGCCAAATTGTTTCAGCAACCAGCTTTATAAGGGAATTGTGGATGATAAAGCAACCGCCGTATTTAACGGAAAGATCATGGTACAGCCAGAAGCGCAAAAAACTAATGCCTATCAATCCAATAAAAATATCCTGTTATCTGATCAGGCCAGTATTAATACCAAGCCCCAGCTGGAAATTTTTGCGGATGATGTAAAATGTTCACATGGTTGTACCGTGGGGCAACTGGATGAAACAGCCTTGTTTTATTTAAGAGCAAGAGGTATCCCAAAGGAAAATGCACAGGCTATGCTGTTACAGGCCTTTGCCTCAGATATACTGGCACAGGTAAAACCTGAATTGCTCCGCGAACATATAAGGCAACTTATTACAGCGCAGCTTTTTAATGATAAATAAAAGAATGACAACGTATAGTACGATATCGCCCGTTTTTGATGTGTATGCCATTAGGCAGGCATTCCCTATTTTGGGCCGTATGGTTAAGGATAAGCCATTGGTATACCTTGATAATGCGGCAACATCACAAAAGCCATTAAGCGTTATTAATGCCCTTAGTGATTACTATACCGGTTATAATGCCAACATTCACAGGGGTATCCATAGCCTGGCCGAAGAAGCTACAGCAGCTTATGAGGCGTCGCGTTATGCAGTAAAACAATTTATTGGCGCGGCTGCTACCGAAGAGATCATTTTTACCAGGGGAACCACGGAAGGCATTAACCTGGTGGCCTATACCTGGGGCAGGCAAAATGTTCATGCAGGAGACGAGATCATCATTTCGGGCATGGAACATCACTCAAACATTGTGCCCTGGCAAATACTGTGTGATGAAAAACATGCTTTACTCAAAGTAATCCCGGTTACAGAAAATGGCGAACTTTCCTTAAAGGCTTATCAAGAGCTGTTGACCGATAAAACCAAGCTGGTTGCCATTGTTCAGGTATCCAATGCCTTAGGTACGGTAAATCCGGTTAAAGAAATGATAGCCATGGCTCACCAGGCGGGCGCTTTGGTATTGGTTGACGGGGCGCAATCAGCCGTTCACCTGGATATTGATGTGCAGGATCTGGATTGTGATTTTTTCGCCTTCTCGGGCCATAAAGTTTATGGGCCAACCGGAGTAGGGGTGCTATATGGTAAAAGAGCGATCCTGGAGGATATGCCGGTTTTTCAGGGTGGCGGAGAGATGATCAAGGAAGTGACTTTTGAACATACCACGTATAATGAGCTACCCTATAAATACGAAGCCGGTACCCCCAATATAGCGGATACCATCGCGTTAAAAGCGGCACTGGATTTTATTAATACAACCGGGAAAGCCGAAATCAGGAAGCACGAGGTTGGGTTATTAGCCTACGCTACGGAGCAATTAGAAAACATCCCCGGACTAACGATTATAGGCAAAGCCAGGGAAAAGGCAAGCCTGGTGTCTTTTGTGATCAAAGGCACGCATCCGCAGGATATTGGTATTTTGCTGGATAATCAGGGAATTGCCGTGAGAACAGGGCACCATTGTTGCCAGCCATTGATGAAACGCTTTGATATTCCCGGCACGGTAAGGGCCTCGTTTGCGCTATATAACACCATGGAAGAGGTAGATAAATTGATTACCGGCTTACATAAAACCATTAAAATGCTGTCATGATGATTACAGACAACAACGGGCAAATGCAGGATACCGAAGCAGCGATTATTGAAGATTTTTCTTTCCTGGATACCTGGGAAGAGAAGTATGAATATATCATTGAACTGGGTAAAAAACTGCCTGTATTGGAAGAAAAGTATAAAGTAGAGGAAAACATGATCAAAGGATGTCAGTCGGCCGTATGGCTGATAGCGGATTACCGTGATGGCAGGGTGTTTTTCAAAGCGGATAGTGACGCGGTTATTGTAAAAGGGCTGGTCAGCATGCTGATTAGGGTGCTGTCTGGGCATACGCCTGATGAGATCATCCATGCAAAGCTTGATTTTATAGAGCAGATAGGCATGATGACGCATCTGGCACAAACCCGTTCCAATGGTCTTTTAGCTATGATCAGGCAGATAAAAAACTATGCGTTGGTTTATAAAACAATCGGAAATTAAAGAATACAACGATGAATGAAGAAGCATTAAAACAGAAGGTCATTGATTGTTTGCAAACCATTTTTGACCCCGAGATCCCGGTGAGTATTTATGAACTTGGGCTTATTTACGAAACCACGGTTATGCCGCCTTTGAACAATGTACAAATTGTGATGACCCTGACCGCGCCCGGCTGCCCTGCCGCGCAGTCATTGCCGGTAGAAGTGGAACAAAAAATAAAAGAGATTGAAGGCGTAAATGAAGTACATGTTTCTGTAGTATGGGATCCACCCTGGGATAGGGACATGATGTCTGAAACGGCTAAGCTCGAATTGGGTATGTTATAAAAGATATAAGCACACATACAAAATATAAAAGTTAAATATGAAAATTACGGCCCAGGAAGAGTATGGTTTACGGTTATTACTGCGGATTGCGAAATGCAGTGATAACAGCGGAATGAGTATTCCAGACCTAAGCGAGGCCGAAGGCTTATCGGCAGCTTATGTAGCCAAACTTACGCGCATATTGCGCATAGCCGGGTATATCAGCAGCACACCCGGTTACAAAGGGGGGTATATACTGGCCCGCCCTGCCGGCCAGATCAATATTAACCAGGTACTGAAATTACTGGGCGGTACATTGTTCAGCAAGAACTTTTGCGGAAACTACTCGGGCGTACGTCCTTTATGTACCAATTCTGTTGACTGCTCAGTCCGTTCACTCTGGCAAATGATCCAGCTCTCGGTTGATCAGCTACTGGATCAGATAACTTTGGCCGACCTGGTTGGCTCTGAACAAACATCGCTTCAGCTGCTCCATACGCTCATGGCGCAACACACCAGGGTATTGTCCTGATGCCACTTTATTCGCCTCCATTTGAGCTATTGCAACAATTATAAATTAGCATTTAATGCCTGATAAAGCTCCATGGCCTTATGCAGAAATGGAGGCTTTTGCAGTGGACTTATTTCCGAAAAAGGTTCATTTGGTCTTTTAGAATGATAGCGGCTTCGTTCATCCATACTCAATAAGGCTTCTTTGCTCAGCGGCGTATTTGTAAAAGCTGCAATCTTTTTAATCAGGGCAACCGGGCCATCATTATAGTTAAGCAGCAAACATTTCCTGTCAGTTGCTATAATTTCATGATATTGATCCAGGTACTTTTCAAGCACATTTGAAAGATAAATATCAGGCCGGTTATACATTATTTCTTCAGGTTTAAATCCAAATATAGCTGGTTCAATTAAACCAGGCACCGCCTGCATCCCCGGCATTTTCATGTGCGATGCCAATACCTGGTCAGGACTTCGGTAAATCAAAATAAAAGGTACTTCGGGGAAAATGATTCTTAATTGTTTATAGAAAAATATATGCCAGCTATCTGTTTTAATGAATAAGCGTTTCTCTTGCCCCGTTCTTTTTTGCGCGTATAATTTTATAGCGGCAACCAATAAATCTGATACAGTATCTTGATTGAAATTACTGCCCTGATGAGGTAAACGAAGCAAATCGTCAAAAAAAGGTACTTCTGAAAGTACAATATGCTCATTAGATGTTGCCAGTAACTGTGAAACCAATGTTGACCCGCAGCGCGATATATGGAAAATAAAAGCGGCCGGTTCAATGCTGTCTAAGCCAGTAGCCCATTCTTTGAGCATGGAAAGGTCACTTACCGATTTAAATAAAGGAAGTCCCTCATTCAATCTTTTGCACTTAATAAGTGTATCGTCAAAAAAGGGCTCGGTAAAGGGTTCAGCGAAAGTATTTAACCAATAACATTGCAATTGCGCTGCTTTGTTTTCAAGTTTATACGGGATCCAGTTTTTTAGCGCTAACTCATGCATATTATTTAATATCCTGTGTATGTATGGTATTGATTACTGTTAGCTGTTGTTCCAGTTCGGCGGCTAATTTATTTGAGGTATTCGTATTTTGCATCCTAAGCTCCATGATAATGTTTAGCAGATTGCTATCATCTTCTTTATAGGATACTTCGGTTGCCAGGCTCATTACATGTTTTAGCCAGTCGTTTACTTTACAATCAATAACCAAATGGATCCTGTTTGTGGAACCCATGTTTGATACACTGTGCGTTAAATTGGCATTTATATACCAGCAATCGCCAGCCTGCAGGGGAATGCTGGTATCCTCTATATTAAATGATACGAGGGGATTGGTAATAATTGGGAAATGCAAACGCGCTTCACCCATTTCAAAAGCTAATTCGTTGTCTCTGTGTGGTTTTATTACTGCCCCAGCCTGTAAATTTAAAAAACGTACAGCCATAATTGGGCAGCTGATATGTGATATTAAGTTTACTACCGTCTTAAAATGTTGCATAAATGCGGTATCCTGGTAATCGGCATCGGCTATCAGGTCAGGTATGATATTTTTAGTGCCGCCTCCTGGTGATCTTAATGTTATTCCCGTCCATGATCCCTCATAATAAAGTGTATTAAAATGTGCCTGCCATTCTCCCTGAAACAAGATTAATTCTTTTTGCATAGCCTTGAGATCATAAGGCAGCGGTAGTTTAGCATAGCGGATCATAGATAGTTATTTATCATTTTATCCTGAGTGTTAAAATAAGGTTTCCCGAAAGTGCTTGTTTGTTGGTAAGTATACAAATCAGTTTATGTTTTTTTATACCTGAAAATACCCATTAAAAAAGCTGTTTTCACCCTATTTAAGTTTATGTTTTTAGTAGAGATTTGGTAAATAATAAATTATAGCAAGTGGTAAACTATTGATTAATTATTAACTAATTGTGCTGTTTGTTTATGAAATTATTTAATTTATTGCCTTAAGTGGTTGGTGTGTGCTTGATGGGAAATATGGTTAATGTGATTAGCGCATATATCATGTTGTTTTTTGATTTAAAAACTGAATAAAAAAAATTATAATAATATATTAAAAGTAATTATATTTATCGTAATAAACCTAAGCCTAAAATGAATATCTATCAAAAGCAGTTACTGTTGTTTTGCGTTGAATTTACCCCCTGATATTTTATTATTATAAAGTTATACAAGGCTATTGGCATTAAGTAGTAATACCCAGTAATACCC
>NZ_JBFUJG010000059.1:0-34274 GCF_056401495.1 Mucilaginibacter sp. P4_E8 | reverse complement strand
AATACTAATAAGGAATCATAAAGCTTTTTATCCAAAGGCGGATAGCTTGATTTTACTTCGCTAAGCGAATCTTCCGTTTCGCCTTTGGCAGAATCAGCTTTAGCTGATTGTTTGCTGTCTGGCTTGCTTGTACCATTACTTTGATCGCAACTAGTAAGCAGGGTGATTGATAAAAAAAGAACTGAGGCAGAAAGGAAAAAATGTTTCATTATAATGGTGAGATAATTTGTGTGTTTTTATTTGCCGCGCTTAACAAAACGCCATAACTTATTAATTATTCTGTTGATACCCGGGGCCGTGCAAAATAACACCTTTTCTGGTACCAATGTGTTTAAAATTATCAACAGTTATGTTTCCGTTTACCAAAACGTATTTAAAACCAGTTGAATAGGCGTGGGGATGCTCAAAAGTTGATTGATCTTTTACCGTGCCGGCGTCAAAGATAACAATATCTGCAAACATGCCCGGCTGTAACAATCCGCGATTGGTGATATGGAATTTTTGTGCAGGTAATGAGGTCATTTTTCGTATGGCATCTTCTAATCTGATAATATTTTTCTCGCGTACATAATAAGCCAATACCCGGGCATTGCTTCCGTAACCGCGGGGATGCGGAACGCCTGCTCCAAATAAACGAATGCCTGAATCTGATGCTACCATGGTGAACGGATACCGAAGGATGTTTTCAACATCGGCCTCATTTAAACCATGAAATACCATAGATGCGCTGCCAATTTTAGTAATATCAAGGATAGTTTCAATTTCATTAGGTATAGTTGAGGGCTGGCCTTTATCTATATTGATCTGCATAATGTTTTTCCCGTTGATGGACGAATCGCTATCGCAATGAGCAACTACGGCGTAATCAAAATGATTACGGGTACGTCTCTTCATATCGGCTATCATCTCCGTAACCACCTTTTGGTGTATCAGCGGATCATTCAGTCGTTTTAATACCGCATCATGACCGCCATCCTGCAGCCAGTCGGGCAGTAATACATTCAAAGTGGTGCTGCTTGCGGTATATGGATATTGGTCAACCGTTACATCCAAACCCTCCTTGCGTGCCTGTTCAACCATAGCAATCATCTCGCCAGATCGGTTCCAATTAGGCAAACCAACTTTAAAATGCGAGATCTCTACCGGCATATTTGCCTGCCTGCCAATATCAATAGCTTCGGCTATGGCATCAAATATTTTGTCCGATTCATTACGCATATGTGAAGTATACACGCCATGATATTTGGCTGCCGCCTTTGCTAAGGCAATAACTTCGGGTGTTTTGGAATATAAGCCCGGCGTATAAATTAAACCTGTGGAGAAACCCATGGCGCCATCGCGCATGGCTTGCTCAACAATGGCCTGCATTTTTTGTAACTGTTGCTCATTTGGTGTTACCGCGGCTTTGCCTAAAACTGCTTCGCGCACATCATTATGGCCTATAAGGGTTGCCACATTTACAGATAGCTTAATACTATCCAACAATTTAAAGTATTTACTAATGTTGATATTTGAAGTACCGCAATTACCGGTGATCACCGTAGTTACGCCATCATAAATAAAATTATCGGCGGTTGGGGTTTTCTTTTCATCGCCCTCAATGTGGGTATGTACATCAATAAAACCGGGGGCAATTATTAAACCGGAGGCATCAATGGTTTTGTCGGCTTTGCTTTTGGATAGATCGCCGATGCTGATGATCTTATCTTTATTAATGCCCACATCGCCATAAAACCAGGGATTGCCGGCACCATCAATTATTTTTCCGTTTTTAAGTATGATATCAAAATGCTGTTGTGCACAGCTACTTGCAGATATAAGTACTATTAATACTGTATACAGCCTGCTTTTGATCATGCTTTAAATTATGAACGGGTTTTAAAGAATTTTCCAAAAACTCCCAGGGGTAGCTTTGAACCTGCTGTAGCTTGCAGGTAAAGTTCGCCGATCTCCAGGTTTTCTACTTTAGGGAAAGCGCTCTTGATCAGATTTTCAATAATAACTGATGAGAAGCCAAGCGAATATGTATTCAGGATCAGGAAATGTTCTTCCGGGTCGAGTAGTTGAATTACATCAGCCATCATTTCGTTGATGTTGTCTTCCAGTTTCCACTTTTCGCCATTGGGGCCATTGCCGTATGCCGGTGGGTCAAGGATGATGCCGTTATATTTTTTGCCGCGTTTAAGTTCGCGTTTTACAAACTTAAGCGCATCTTCCACTACCCAACGGATGTTGCTCAGACCCGAGATCTCCTGGTTTTCATTGGCCCAGGTAACCACTTGTTTTATAGAGTCGACATGGGTAGTATCGGCACCCGCCGCCTGCGCAATTAATGATGCGCCGCCGGTATAAGCAAACAGATTAAGTACTTTGGGTGATGGGGTTTTAAACTTTTTGATGTTTTGGGTAATGTAATCCCAGTTAACAGCCTGTTCAGGGAAAATACCGAGGTGTTTAAATGAAGTTAAGCCCAGCCTGAATTTAATGGCTGCATCTTTGTTCTTATATTCAATATGCCAGCGGTCGGGTATTTTCTGGTCTTTTTTAATCCAGTCGCCAGCTGTAGCAGAGCGGCCTTTAAATTTAATATGGTGTAAACGCTGCCACTCGGAAGGGGGTAAGCCTTTACTCCAAACAGCCTGTGGTTCGGGCCTTATCAGTACAATATTTCCAAAGCGCTCCAGCTTTTCAAAATCGCCGCAATCAATCAGTTCGTAATCTTTCCAGTGCGTTGGTGTTAATAGTTGGATCATTTTTTTGGGTTCGGGATGCGTGTTGCCGGTGGCCGGATTTTTTGCGTGCAAATATAATAAAATACTAAAGCTAATTTAACACGCTACACGAACCACGCTCCCCGTAACAGATCAAAGCTTAGCTTTTGCTGCCTGCATGAATTTACTGGCGAATACAAAGTCGTTCAGTTCCTGATTATCGGTATGGGCAATTTCCTTGTTACTGCCTTCCCACCATTTTTTACCCTGGTGCAAAAATATGATGTGCTCACCTATGCCCATTACCGAGTTCATATCGTGGGTAACAATTACGGTAGTAATCTGGTATTCTTCGGTCAGTTCATTGATCAGTTCATCAATCAGGATGGATGTTCTGGGATCGAGTCCTGAGTTTGGCTCATCAACAAATAAATATTTTGGCTGCATGGATATGGCCCGGGCAATACCCACGCGCTTTTTCATCCCTCCTGATAGCTCGGCCGGATAAAGTTTATTTTTACCGGTCAGGTTAACCCGTTTCAGGCAAAAGTTGGCACGATCTAATTTTTCGGCTTTTGATTGGTTGGTAAACAGGTTAAGCGGGAACATGATGTTCTCTTCAACCGTCATAGAATCAAACAGGGCCGAGTTTTGAAAAAGCATCCCTATTTGGGTGCGGATGGGTACCCTTTGTTCAAAATCCATATCGGTAAAGTTCTCCCCATTAAAAAGTACATCACCGCTGGTGGGAGCATGTAAACCAACAATGCACTTTAGCAAGGTAGTTTTACCCGATCCGGAACCACCAATGATCAGGTTGTTTTTGCCTGGTTTAAAAATAGCGCTTATACCTTTAAGTACTTCGTTATCGCCAAATGTTTTATAGATATCTTTAACTTCGATCATAGGAGCACGCGTGAAATAACCAGATCCACAAATAATATCATGATACAGCTGAAAACAACTCCGCGCGTTGCCGACTGACCAACTTCAAGCGATCCGCCGTTGGTATAAAAACCCTGATATGAGCAGATAGAAGTGATAATGAATCCAAAAAATATTGATTTAACAGCACATACTGTAACAATAACCGGGTTAAAGCCATCGGTTAGTCCGGTTACGTAATCGGCAGTTGAAACGTCGTTTGATGCAGCACAAGCTATATATCCCCCTGTTAAACCCAAAATTACCGATACTATAACTAATAAAGGTATCATGGTTACGCCTGCTATAATTTTAGGCGATATTAAATATCCGGGAGCATTTACACCCATGATCTCTAAAGCGTCAATTTGTTCTGTTACGCGCATGGTGCCAATTTGCGATGCCATACTTGAACCTACGCGGCCAGCCAGTACCAGCGCCGAAATAGTGGGGCTAAACTCCAGTATGGTTGAATCGCGGGTGATACCGCCTACAATTGTTTTTGGGATAAAATCGCTCACCAGCTGAAACGCGGTTTGAATAGTTGCCACCGCGCCAATAAATACCGAAATGATGGCAATAATACCCAACGAGCCTATGCCAACTGAAACCATTTCGCGCATTACTTCGCTCCAGTAAACACTGAACTTTTCAGGTTTTCTGAAACTTAAACGCAATAAGAGTATATATTTTCCTAAACTATAGAACATCTGCTTTTATAAAAATCGGTTAAAAATACGTTTTTTACCAATAAGCTTTGCTGCTTGCGGCAATTGAGTTAATTTAAATATCAAATTTTGTAAGCTATCAACTATTGCTTACGTAAATTAGCAGCATAAAGCTTCAACCATGATCAAAAAAAATCAGCTCAATATTTCTGAAGCTGGTTAAAAAAAGAATAGTCATAAAACACAAAATACAATATGAAGAACGCCCTTATTACAGGTTCAACAAAAGGCATGGGCCGCGCTATTTCAATTTCTTTTGCTAATGAAGGAATAAACGTGGCAATTTGTTCACGCAATGAGCAAGAATTATTAAAATTTAAAGATGAACTGCTTAGCATCAACCCCAATATTAAAGTTTTTGCGCAGGTGGCTGATGGCAGTAACAAAGCCGAATTGCTCAAATTTGCCTCAGGTGCGCAGCAGGAATTAGGTTTTATTGATATTGTAGTAAATAGTCTTGGTATGTTTAGTCCTGGCAGCATACTGGATGAAAGCGTTGTGGATTTTGAAAAGCAATTAAACACCAACCTGATGCCTACCTATGAATTGTACCGGTTTTTTGGTAAAACGATGATAGCCGCACGCAAAGGTCACTTCTTTAATATATGTTCTGTAGCCTCCTTAAACCCTTTCCCACAGGCTGGTACGTACAGTGTAACAAAGTATGCGCTGTTAGGTCTAACAAAGGTAATGCGGCTTGAAATGCAGGATCATGGTGTAAAGGTAACCGCAGTAATTCCCGGGTCAACGTTAACGGATTCATGGAAAGACGCGGTGGTTGATAAAGACACCATGGTGTTACCAGAAGATATAGCATCAGTGATCGTCAATATATATAATATGAGCGCGGGAGCCAATGTTGACGAGATAATTATTAAACCTGCGCCAGGCCAGTTATAATAACCAATTCAAAACAATTTATTTACAGAAATATTCGCTCTTGTTTACATAGCTGGCAACTAATTTATTTGCCTGATAAAACAACGCGATCGGCTTTTACCAGTGTATAGGAAATATGTAGCTAAAAGCGTACTCGTTCGTCGCTGTTTTTAGGTAGTTTACCGAAAGTTTGGTTACTTTCACCTAAAAGTAGTACTATAAAATGATTGTAGTTAGCACATTTGAGCAATAAATCACCACAATTTAACAGATCATGGAAAAGAAACTTTATCGCGATGAACACCGAAAGGTCATAGGCGGTGTTTGCGCGGGTCTTGCCGACTATTTTGATATAGATATAGCCATTGTACGGGCCCTGTTTTTACTTACGTTTATATTTATGGGCACCGGCTTAATGGTTTACATAGTTTTATGGATAGTACTGCCCAAAAAAGATTACAACTTTTATAATCCGGGTGTCGACTATAGAGTACCACCACAGGAGCCTTTTAACCCATTTGGTAATCAGCCACAGCAGGGTAACCCTTTTGAAGGGAATGTGCCCAAGAAAAAAGGTGCGTCAACCGCCGGGCTTATTATTGGTGTAATATTGATTTTTATAGGAGCATCATTCCTGCTGCATGAGCTGCACCTTTTTAGGTTTTGGCACATGGGTAAATTATGGCCTGTTATTTTAGTAGTTATAGGTTTTGCAATAATGGTATCAGGTCAAAAAAAACGGCCATGGGAAAGAGATAACTGGCAAGATACTGCTAATCAAGATACCCCTAATAAAGAAGAGGTTAAGGATGATACCCTGAAGAAAGAGGATAACATTGCTAAGGACGAAGATAATTTAAACAATCCACCAACTAATACTCCGCCCACGGTATAGTACCATGGAACTATCATGAGCTATCGCTCTCCTAAACGAAGGTAAGGATAGCTCATGATGCATTACAACAACTAAAAAAATATTGAAATGAGAAACGATAAATTAGTTCCGGGTGCTATCCTGGTATGTATAGGGGCCATATTCCTGCTTAATAACTTCGGGTATATTGATTTCCATTGGATGAACGTCATCCATCTTTGGCCTATATTTTTAATTATGGGTGGTGTTAACCTTGTTTTTGCCAATAACAAATCGGCATGGGCCACTATTTTAAAATTGAGCGTAGTGGTATTAGGTTTCGGATTGCTGCTGTTCGGACACTTTGAACGTTATAGTTTTTGGCCCGGTGCTTATAACTTTCATTATAACGATGATCGTGATAACAGCGATGATGATGTCGACGATAACGACAGTACCAACACCGATCATGGCGTTGTAAAAATACAGGGAAGCAGCGTTTTTAATAAGGACTATACTGCGGATGCTAAACTGGCACGCCTTAATATAAGTGGTGGCGGCACTACCTACACTTTAAATGATACCACCAGCCAGCTTTTTAAAGCCGAAACAAAGGAGTTTTATGGTAAATATGAGTTTAACTCTACTAAGGAAGACTCTGTTTATGTATTAAACCTGAAAATGAAAAATAATAAAGGCTGGCATTTTGACTCAGACGATAATAAATCAAATCTGGCGGATATTAAATTGAACGCCAATCCGGTTTGGGATATTAATGTGGAAACCGGAGCAACTAAACTTGATTTTGACCTTTCGAAATTTAAAATAAAAAACTTAACTTTAAAGGGTGGTGCAGCATCGTTTGATGTGAAGCTGGGCAATCCTTTGGTGAACACAAACGTTGAGGTTTCAACCGGGGTATCAGAAGTGAATATCAGTGTTCCAAAAGAAGCAGCCTGTAGTATCCGTACAAATTCAGGTCTATCGTCAAATGAGTTTGAAGGGTTTGATAAAAAGGATAATAGCCTATATGAAACCCCAGGCTTTGATGCTGCAAAAAACAAAATATACATTCACATGAGTGGTGGTGTATCTGATTTTAAAGTGAACAGATATTAATTTATCTAACCGATACCGGGACAGCATAACATATATTTTACAGGCCGCTTCATGATCATCATGGGGCGGCTTTTGTATATTTGTAACTTAAAATATGGTCATGTGATGCCGAAGCTGATTTGGAATGGCCTGATAATTTATAGATAGCTTGTATCTCCTTTACTTCAACTTTTTGTCATTAATTTATATAGCGCGTTTAAAAGTGTTAAATTCAAAACCATTATTACAAAAAATAGGTTTATTTTACAGCTTAATTGATCTGCTATGAAACATATATTCCTTGTATTGATTGCCGCCCTTTTTTTAGGGGGTACCGTAAACGCTCAAAATACGTTAAAGGGTACGGTTTATGAGTCGGGCAAAAGCAACAGGATGCCTGATGTTTTTATACGCGACAATAACAATAAGCAAATAACCATTACCGATGATAAGGGTAATTTTTCTATACGTACCGAAACCGGACATACATTGATATTCGATTCGCCGGGTTATATATCTGATACCTTATACATAACTGATCTGGCTCCTAAAAGAGTGGAGATGGTTACAAAGATGATCACTTTGAGGCAGGTTAATATTACCTCAACCAAGGAATCGTTTGACGCGCATAAGGAATATCCGGAGGTTTACACCAGGAGTAAGGTTTACCCGCTTTCGCCATCCTCATGGTTCAGTAAAGATGCCCGTGATGCCCGCCGGTTAAAAAAATACTTTAAACGCGAAGAAGAAGAAAGGCATGTTGACGAAGTGTTTAATGTTACTTATGTTGAAAGCCTGGTACCCCTGCGCGGCATGGAGCTTGAAAACTTTATGACCCTTTACCGGCCTACTTACGCGTTCCTGAAAAACAACAACGGCGAATCGTTAACAGTATATATCAACGACTCCTACAAAAAATTCATGGCCCTGCCTGCCAATAAACGTTCGTTACCAAAACTCACCAGTACCGGAAAGAGTTTGCAATAAGGAGGGATTGGGTCATACTAATCTACCTGGACGCTTGTATCGCCTGATATGACTTTGTGGTAAAGCAATTCTATCTGACTTTTTAATATGCGGTCCTCAGATAGCTCAGGCAGTTGATCAATATCAAAATATTGTACATCAAGCACATCAAAACCTTTATTAAGGGTTAATGATATTGTTTTGCAAAAGAAAACCATTTTATAAACGTAAAATGGTTGTGGTGGATGCGGGTGCATTTTTTTATCAAATATGGCCAGTAATCTTTTAGGAATAATATCAAGGCCGGTCTCTTCCTTAAATTCTTTTATAATAACCTCTTTAGGGCTATAACCAATATCGCCCCAGCCACCCGGTAACGACCATTTGCCATCTGTACTTTCACGGGCCAGCAGTATTTTGTTATCAGGTGATAATAAAATACCCCTGATGTCAACTTTGGCAGTAGGGTAGTCCTGTGCTTGAGGAAAAAGCATCTTAATGGTTTCCGTGCCAAAGTCTGTAACCTTATCCAGCATTTGAGTACTAATGTGCTGCAGTTCGGTATAACGCTCTATATCGTATTCGTTTTTGGCATATAATAAACCAATATCGGCAACAGATCTTAACTGGGTAATGAGGGTTAAAAGCTCGCTGTTATTCATAAAAAGGAAAAAAGTAAAATGAACCGTCATCCCGAATTTATTTCGGGATCCCACATGCTAAGTGAGTTGCATTCAAAGCGTAGCTTTGCATGTGGGGTGCTGAAACAAGTTCAGCATGACTGTTTTGTTTATATCCAAAGGTGAGAAACTATCCTCTGCCTAATAGCTCATCAAGCTTATTACGCTCGGTTTGCAGCTCGCGGGCCAGTTTCTTTTCTTTTTCGTTAGCCTTTGATTTGTAGGCTTTATATTCTTCGTCCAGTTCTTCGTACAGTTTTATCCTGTATTTGGCTTCGCGACTATGCGCGCCCGAGCGGGCAATAACAATAGCTGCAATAACACCAAACGCGATAACCAGTCCCCACATGAGTAAATTATAAGAGGCTTTGGTTAATGCAATACCTAAAAGGCTTATTTCATCGCGCTTGGCGTTTGATTCTGAAAGTGTTTGGTCTTTAGTAGTTACATCAGTTTTAAGGCTGGCAATATCCTTTGTTTGAGCATCAAGCTTAGCCTCAGCCGCTGCAAGTTTACGGCGCTCAGTATTTAACGTGTCGCGCATGTTTTTCCATAAGGCCGATGCCAGGGGTTCCTGATAATGGTATAGCTTGCTTACCAGGTATTTGTACTGCCCGTTAAGTGATTTATCCTTAACCAATGCCGAATCTGCCTTGGTAGCCTTTGGCATCACATATTTATTGACTGTTGATGGGGGTACGGAGGCGGGTTTCGCAGTACTGGGTTTTATAGCAGCAGATTTTACACTGCCGGTTTTTTTTGTGGTATCCTGTGAAAAGCCACGGTTAACACTGCCTAAAAAAACGATCATTAAAACACAAATACTGAATAAAAAATGTTTGTTCATCAAATGTAAAATTAGGTATCTAAATGTTAACAAAACAGGATTTTTTTGGTTTTTATTATAATATCCTGCGGTTTACGAACGCTAATGTAAGCTTTCGTACGTAATTTTGCTACTCATGGTTATATTAGCGGCATGAATATAGGTATTATTGGCCTGGGCGATATGGGGCGTTTATACGCCAAGGCCTTTGCAAAAGCAGGTTATACTGTTTGTGGGTGCGATTTACCCGAAAACCGCGACAAGCTGGAAGAAGAGCTTACTCCTTATAAAATAACTATAATGGATAATGGGAGGGATGTAGCCCGAACCAATGACCTAATCATTTACTCGGTGGAGGCTGATAAAATGGAGCAGGTAGTGGCAGAGTGTGGCCCTTTAACCAAGTACGGCGCCATTGTAGCCGGGCAAACTTCGGTAAAACACCCCGAGATAATTACCTTTGAAAAATATCTGCCTGCCGATACCCAGATCGTTACTTTTCATGGTATGCACGGACCCGGTTTTGAACCTAAAGGGCAAACCCTGATCCTGATACCTCACCGTACCAGCCCCGACGCTTACCAGCGCATGTATGACCTTTTTACCGCTATAGGAAGCAATATTGTAGAAATTGCAGACTACCACGAGCATGATAAAATTGTGGCCGATACACAGGCGGTAACCCACGTTGGTTTCGAAAGTATGGGCACGGCGTGGAAATCCGCAGGGTTTTTCCCCTGGGAAAACGCATCCTATGTGGGGGGTATCGACAATGTGAAAATACTGACCACGCTGCGCATATTCAGTTATAAGGCGCACGTGTATGCCGGTTTGGCCATACTGAACCCTTATGCCAAACAGCAGGTAAAGCGCTATGCCGAATCCGAATCAGAACTGTTTAAGCTGATGATCAAAGAAGAGGCCAAAGCCTTCAGGGAGCGGCTGTACCGTGCCCGCGATTTTGTTTTTCACGAAAGCCGCAAGCCCATAATGCTGAGTGATACCGTGATGAAGGAGTTTTCCTTGTCGCAAAAGCCCGAGCAGCAAAAGCCCAATTCGCATTTAAGTATATTAAGTATGGTTGATGCCTGGTACCACCTGGGTGTAAATCCTTATGATAACCTCATTTGCCAAACGCCGCCATTCCGCTTGCGGCTGGGTATTGCCGAATACCTGTTCAAGAATGAGGAACTGCTGGAAGAATCAATTGAAACCGCGCTATATGATAAAACCATCCGTGGCGACGATCTGGAATTCCATTCGGCAGTGCGGGAATGGTCGTCAATAATAGGGTATGGCGATATGGAAGGCTACAAAAAACATTTTAACGATGTACAGGCCTTTTTTGATGGACGACTGGAAGAAGGGAAGAAACAAAGCGCCGAGCTGATCAGAAGGCTGATGATGGAGTAATGGGATTTTGGATTTCGGATGTTCGATTTCGGAATTATGATTGCTGTGAAAATGCCAGGCACGGGCGGATATATTGACCTTCTTTTATTTAAGGCTTATTTTGACATGTTCAGTTTCTTGTGAAAAACCTGAACAAAATCTGAGCAATCCCGAACACTTTCTTCTAATCGCAGTCCGTTCTTAGAGAATTAGGAATATTTTGAATAATTTCAATTAATTACATCTTAATTAAGACCTAATAGTCAAGAATGGTATATTAAATACGATTAACTACAGTTGAGAGTGCCTGTTATACCCTCTCTATGTTCAAAATCACCCTATATTAAATACTAATTAACCTTATGCTTGCATTTATTAGTAGCTATTTGTACGATATGGACCTGCTTCGTGCAAGAATTAAAACCAGGCACAAAAAATTTTGGCAAGACCCCGAAGCCGAAAATGTCAGGAATACTTTAATGACTGCAGACGATCCGCTGGAGAAATGGAAAAACGTTGAAAATTGGCAAAGAAGATTAAGTAATAAACATAATTCAAGGAATTTTGCCCTGGCGCATAACTGTAAGGTGCCAGAGTTATATTGGAGCGGCAGAAATGTAAAGGACATTAACTTTGATCTTCTTCCTGAAAATTATGTTATCAGGCCAACTATTGGTCATTCGTCAAAGCTCGTATTCCTGATAAAAAATGGCTATAACCTGTTCGACAAAAAAAACTATTCGCCTAATGAATTAAAGGCTGTTTTACAGCAAGCGATTGATAAAAACGAGCACCTCCATTTTTTAATTGAGGAATTTTTGAAAAATGAGCAGGGTGAACAAAAAATTCTGAAGGATTACAAGGTATTTTGCTTTAATGGCGAAGTTGCCTGCATTAATGTAGTTAACAGATTTAGTCCGAATACCGGAGATTGCACTTATTACAATGAGCAATGGGAGCAAATTGAATCAATTAACAAAATTTATCCGCATGGGGAATACACCCCTCCACCAACGTGTTTACAAGAAATACTGCAACAGGCAAAAGCATTGAGCAAATGTTACGAGATTTTTGTTAGAATTGATTTTTATGCCACAGATAGGGGCGCGGTATTTGGAGAGTTTACGCCAACCCCCGGCATGGGGCGTGGCTTCACCAATTTTGGACGAAAGCTAATGCTCGATTATTGGGATAAATACTGTAACAGAAAGATTTGAGACCTGTGTTGGCAAAATATATGACCAACTGTTACGTATCATAGATTATTAACGTAAGATAGATATACCCCCCCCCTTATCAAAACCGTTAATACTAAACCGTCTATGAAAAACCTATACAAACCTTGCGTTGGTCTATTTCTTTTGCTAACCTTTATTTCCTGTTCAAAAAATAAGGAAAAATCAAACTGCTTGTTAGTTCCGGTAGCTTTAATTTTGCCCTCCTTTAATTTCCAGGTGATTGATAAAAATACAGGGACTGATCTTTTCTTTTCACCATCGCCCGCTTATTCATTAAATGATATTAAAATTGTGTTCAAAACCCACGAGAATAAATTAGATTCCATTTCGCCGCCCCAAAGAACAAATACCGGCACTGAGAGCCATTTTGTATATATTATTCCATTTAGCAAGGTATCGGATACTTGTTATATAAAAATCAAAGGTCTTAAAACAGATACCGTAGTGAGTACACTTGAAAGGATAAAAACGGAATGCAGCAGTAATGACGCGGTAATAAAAGTTCAGGTAAATAAAGAAGCAGCTATAGTAAACTCAAATAAAACTATAATAGTTATCAAGAAATAGTTTCGCGATACCTCAAAATGCCACCTGCCTGGCTCCGGTAAGGGGTTATGTATAGCCTGTTCCTCCTTTAATGTATACTCACGCCAAATGGGTATGCAAAGCTTTATTATGCTTCAACCTGGACAGGCTTTTTCAAATAGGACATAAATGCTTTGCCTTTCTTAATAAAATAAGTCTCAAAGTATTTATGAATAATTCCGCTCAGGTAAAAAGTAAAAATAATGGTAAGTACAAGTAAAGTTATTTTAACCGCCGCATAATAAGGAATCCCTTTTGGTATCGGTACCCGTTTATATGCAAAATAAACAATTGGATGAACCAGGTAAAGTGAGTAACTCATTTCACCTAATTTAGCTAAAGGATTATGAACAAAAGATGGGAAGACAATTTTGTTTTTATAAAACGAAAAGCATATCGCAATACTCAAAACCGAATATAAAATCCTTGTAAATCCTGTAGCTAAAAATATTCTGTTGCCATGAACCGGGTAGGCAATAAAAATAATAACACTTGCTATAAGGATGCCAACATTATACTTTGTTTCAATATTTATGTTTTCAAATAAGTAACCTAACAGAATGCCTGCAATAAAATAAAATGCCTGATTAAAGGGATTAATATAAATTAACCATTGATTTTCGATGGTATCATTAGTACTCAGTGTACTAAAAGAAAAGTATAAAAATATCCCGAAAAAGATTAAACAAGCAAGGTAAAAAAACTTCTTTTGGTAGGTTAATAAAAACAACAGGAAGGGAAAGAAAACATAAAACACCAATTCATTGCCTATTGACCATGCTCCCTGGGGAATGTATGAGCGCCTTTCTATGATACCAAACAAACCGGTTACGTTACAGAAAATACTAAGAAGATCTGGTGTTAAACGCCTTACCACGATCGATAAGATAATTGTTAGCCAAAGCAATGGAAATATCCGGAAAAGCCGCTTAACAAAAAAATCCTGAAGGAATATCTTTGAGTTATAAATGGATCGCTTGTATACAAGGTAAAGGGTTAGTCCGCTTAGGATGTAAAATATTTCTACACCGTACATACCTAATTTTGTAGCCACTGAATGAGAATCTTCTCTGCCAAACATCCATGTGTGGTAATGGAACAGCATTACTCCTAAAGCTGCTAAGCCCCGTAAGTAATCTAAAGAAAAGATTCTTTTACTATTTTCTCCCATGTGATAAGGTTAATAATGAGTAAAAGGGTTATTTATAAATATTTGTTGCTTTATTAAGTTCCCTTTTGCTTGCAGAAACATTTAAGGGAATTGATAAGGCACATTAAATTAGCATATCATTGTTTTTAATCAGTATATTCATTTTTCTTTTATTTTTCGTGCAGCAGGTAATACCGGCTGCAACTGCATTAAATGAAGGTAACCGGCCCGGTGATGAAGGGAGGGATTACATTGCTTTTTTACGTTTTGGATGGTGTTAAAGTTACACCGATTAACCATTTAGCGGTATCAATTTATTCTCCCCGCTATCCAAAACAGACGTTTGTGTTGCCGGCGCAAGGTATAAAATAATATATATAACCACAAGCGGGATGCTTGTCGTAGCAAGGTTTTTCGTATCACGCTGTCTCTTACTTAGCCGCAAACAGCGTCCATGGATAGGCCTTCATATCCCTGAGGTATTTAGCCTGGTAATTATATTCCGGGTGTTGTTTAAAGAAGGGAGCAGCCAGGAAATCCGTTCCGCCGGGGTGACCCATGTGTGCCCATAGCTGCATTTTATTGGCCAAAGCTGTGCTGGTCACTTTTCCCTGTACAGCGCCCATCGGGAAATAAGGGCCTTCGCTCCATTCGGGGCATCCTTTAGGGTCCTGATCAATGTGGCCGTCAATAATACAGCGGTTAAACGCGTTTTTGCCTTGCAGGGCGTCAAAAGTATCGCCCTCAATTATTTTACCATTTTCCACATCCAGTTTTCCTTTATAATCCAAACAAACCAGTTTTTCCATGCGCAGCTTGCGTGCATTTGGCGACGAGGTTTTATCGTTCACATCAAAAGTGGTTTCCTCTTTAATCAATCCCGGATCGCTCGGAAAGTTGGAGCCGATCATCGCGGTATCTTTCGACCGCCAAACTTTAGATGTTTTCAGGCCAAGTTCCAGTTTGGCCACTTCGTTGGTTTTGGTATCGCCTATCAGCCAGTCGTTGGCATACCCGCCATTATTATCCGTACTCATGATCCTGATCACATCGTCGATACTTTTACTGTATTGCGCGGCTTTGCGGGCGCGCACAAACTCAGGTGTACGGGTAGTGTCAAAACCTTTAAAGCCGGTAATGGTGGTTTCGGTAATTAATATGCCGCTGCTGGTTACCACAAAGTCATCACCGCTGTGTATAAAGCCCGGGGCGCAGTCCATTAATATATGGTTGCCTTTTTCGGGCACTATATCGGCAATTACATTCCAGCGCTCACCTATAATATAGTCTGTCCAGTTATTATGGCCTATTACTATCTTGCCATCCTTAGTATAACGACCGGTAGCAATAAAGGCGCTGCAATTGCCGGGGGCCTTATTATCGCCGCTGCCTGGCTTAATTTTATTCATCAGGCCGGGTACATAGTATTGTGCCAGTTCAATGTTGGCATTCAGGGCGGTAATGTCCAGCGTATCATATTTAAGACCACGTGCCCTTAAACCTTCCATGATACCCCGTATTTCGTCCTGGTATTCTTTATCAATCTTTTTCCATAAAAACCTTGAGGATGCATTACGGTAAAAGGTCCAGTCTTTTTTGCTGCTATAAGGCAGATAATATTCCATCACTTTGAGTAAAGTATCAATCTCCTTATATAATAGGTATCCATGCTGGTAGCCAATATCGGCCGGCGAACCGGCAAGGTGCAGGTATACCCAACCGTTTTTATCCTCGCGGCTGGCCTTACCCATACGGTCATGAGGTTTGGAGGTGTTTGCTGTTGGATTTTGTTTACAGCTAAAAAACAGGGCAGTGATAAGTACAATAACAATGGTTTTGGCGATGGCTTTCATGTTTAATTACAGCTTGTTGTTAAGGAAAGTTGAATTTAATAAAAGATTGCTGAATTGACTGCAAGCAAGGCTGTTATAATTGAAAGGCTTTTAACCACATTGCGGTACGAAGCAAGAAGCCTCACCCAACCCTCTCCAAAGGAGAGGGCTTTAAAATGCTTTTTAAAGTCTCCCCTTTTGGGGGAGATTTAGAGGGGGCTTCCGCAAATGATGTGGTGAGGAGAAGCAATGACGCGCGGAGATTTCAGAAGCCCTTTTACGCCGCGGTTTTTATTATCCCTGCATAAACTTTAAAAACCCCTTGTTTTAGCGCCAAAACCAAACCGCTTAATCACCAGATAAATACCTGAAAAGGGCCTGCTAAAACATGTGTATAAAAATTATAAAAAAATAACTTGCTAACTATTTGACAATTAATACAAAATTTCTATCTTTGCCGTCCCTTTCGGGGGGAATAATATGCCTTGAACGAAGCCCTACTGCTTCGATGGGCACAAACAAATTAAGAAAATGTCAGGAATTATTGGTAAAAAAGTAGGAATGACCAGCATTTTCGATGAAACAGGGAAGAATATTCCTTGTACAGTAATCGAAGCTGGCCCTTGCGTGGTAACACAAGTTAGGTCTGTGGATACAGACGGATATGCTGCTGTACAGTTGGCATATGGTGACAAAAAGGAAAAAAACACTTCAGGTCCGTTAAAAGGCCATTTCCAAAAAGCCGGTACTACTCCAAAACGTAAACTCGTTGAATTTAAAACTTTCGAGGATCAAAAAAACTTAGGTGATAGCATCACTGTAGAGATCTTTGAGGTTGGCGATTTTGTTGACGTTGTAGGTACTTCAAAAGGTAAAGGATTTCAGGGTGTGGTAAAACGTCACGGTTTTGGTGGTGTGGGTATGCAAACTCACGGTCAGCACAATCGTTTACGTGCGCCGGGTTCCTTAGGTGCGTCATCATGGCCATCACGTGTATTTAAAGGTATGCGTATGGCGGGTCAAACCGGAAACAGTCGTGTAAAAGTTCAGAACTTACAAGTTGTGAAAGTTTTCGCGGAGCAGAATCTGTTGGTTGTTAAAGGTTCCATCCCCGGAGCTAAGGGTTCATTCGTAATAGTGGATAAATAAGATGGAAGTTAACGTATTAAATGTATCAGGTAAAGAAACAGGTGCCAAGGTGCAACTTCCTGAGTCGGTATTCGGTATTGAACCAAACGATCACGCGATCTATCTTGATGTTAAGCAGTATTTAGCTAACCAGCGTCAAGGTACACACAAAGCCAAACAGCGTAACGAAATTGCAGGTTCAACCCGCAAATTATATAAACAAAAAGGTACAGGTGGTGCCCGTGCAGGTAGCGTAAAATCTCCATTATTTAATGGTGGTGGTCGCGTTTTCGGTCCGCAACCACGCGATTACAGTTTCAAGTTAAACAAGAAACTTAAATCACTGGCCCGTAAATCAGCTTTATCATACAAAGCAAAAGATAACAACATTTTAGTATTGGAAGATTTTAATTTTGATAGCATCAAAACTAAAAACTACATTAAAATGGAGGCTGACCTGAATGTTACTAATGATAAAACATTATTAGTAGTAGCAGGTGCCGAAAATAACAATGTGTATTTATCAAGCAGAAACCTGAAGAAAACTAAGGTTATTTCAGTTGAGCAGTTAAACACTTATGATGTGTTGAACGCTGGCAAACTGTTATTAACTACAGGCGCTGTTAAAACTTTGGAGGAAGCATTAGCTAAGTAATTATGGAAATTTTAAAGAAACCCCTACTTACTGAAAAAGTAACTCAATTAACCGAGAAACTTAACCGTTATGCTTTCAAAGTTGATCACAGAGCAAACAAAATTCAGATTAAAGGCGCCATTGAGGCAATGTATGGTGTAACTGTTAAGGCAGTAAACACTATGAAATACGTCGGCAAACTTAAAACTCGCAACACTAAGGCAGGCGCCGTATCTGGCCGCGCTGCAACTTACAAAAAAGCGATCATTACGTTAAAGGACGGTGAAACAATTGATTTTTACAGCAATATATAATTAAGACATGGCAGTAAAGAGATTTAAACCGGTTACCCCGGGTACCCGCTTCAGAGTTGACGTATCTAATTCAGATATTACAACAAACGTTCCTGAAAAGTCGTTGGTTGTGTCAGCCAACACAAGATCAGGCGGACGTAACCATAGCGGTAAAATGACCATGCGCTACTTAGGTGGTGGTCACAAACAGGCATACAGATTGATCGATTTTAAACGTAATAAGTTTGATATCCCGGCAAGAGTTGCAACTATTGAGTATGATCCTAACCGTTCTGCACGTATAGCACTGCTACATTTTGTAGATGGCGAGAAACGATATATGATAGCTCCGGAAGGCTTAACAGTTGGAACGGTAGTTTTATCAGGCGAGAATGCAGCACCAGAGGTTGGTAATACTATACCTTTGAAAAACATTCCACTGGGTTCTATCATTCACAACATTGAGTTAAACCCTGGCCAGGGCGGTATTATTGCCCGCAGCGCTGGTACCTATGCTCAGCTTTCAGCACGTGATGGTAAATATGCCATCATCAAATTGCCTTCAGGCGAAACACGTATGATACTGTCAACTTGTTTGGCAACTATTGGTACCGTTTCAAATGGCGAAAGAGCAAACGCGGTGTTAGGTAAAGCAGGTCGCAACCGCTGGTTAGGCCGCAGACCAAGAGTTCGTGGTGTAGCCATGAACCCGGTAGATCACCCTATGGGTGGTGGTGAGGGAAGAGCCTCAGGTGGTCATCCACGTTCACGTAAAGGTTTATTAGCTAAAGGCTACAAAACCCGTGACAAGAAAAAAGGGTCGGATCGTTATATCATTGAAAGAAGGAAAAAATAATGGCACGTTCAATTAAAAAAGGACCTTATATTGATCATAACCTGGAAAGAAAAGTTCTTACCTTGAATGAATCAAGCAAAAAATCAGTTGTAAAAACATGGTCACGTCGTTCCATGATCTCTCCTGATTTCGTTGGTCACACATTCGCAGTACACAACGGTAACAAGTTTATACCAGTGTACGTAACAGAAAATATGGTTGGTCACAAGTTGGGAGAATTTGCTCCAACCCGTACATTCCGCGGTCACGCAGAAAAGAAAAAATAAGGCATGGAAGCAACAACTAAAATCAAAAAGTCTGTATTGATCAGACAACGCAAAGAGCAAGAGAAAGCTCTGCAAGGCGGTCCATCTGTTGCCAAACTACAGAACTGTCCAACTTCACCACGCAAAATGCGTTTGGTGGTTGACCTGATCCGTGGTGAAAACGTTGAGAAAGCGTTGTACATTTTAAAATATACTAACAAAGAAGCTGCCATTCGTGTAGAGAAACTTTTGTTATCAGCCATTAAAAACTGGGAAGCAAAAAACGAAGGCAAACGCGTTGAAGATAGCGCCTTATTTGTTAAAGAAGTTTCAGTAGGTGGTGGCCGTCAGTTAAAAAGACTGCGCCCTGCTCCGCAAGGAAGAGGATACCGCATACGCAAACGCTCAAACCATGTACACTTAACTGTGGATAGTAAAAACGATAATAATTAATTTGAAATGGGACAGAAAGCACATCCAATAGGTAACAGGTTAGGAATCATCAGAGGATGGGATTCTAATTGGTTCGGTGGCAACAACTACTCCGACAAATTAGTTGAAGACGAAAAGATCCGCAAATACCTTTCAGCTCGTATAGCTAAAGGTGGTGTATCAAAAGTGGTTATTGAACGCACATTAAAACGCATTACTGTAACTATCCACACTGCCCGTCCGGGTATTGTGATTGGTAAAGGCGGCCAGGAAGTTGATAAGATCAAAGAAGAGTTGAAAAAACTTACCAAAAAGGAAGTTCAGATCAATATATTCGAGATCAAACGTCCTGAGCTTGATGCGCAATTAGTTGCAGAAGGTATCGCGAAACAACTGGAAGCACGTATCTCTTTCCGTCGTGCCATGAAAACTACAATTGCTTCAACCATGAGAATGGGCGCTGAAGGAATTAAAGTAATGACATCAGGCCGTTTAGGTGGCGCTGAAATGGCACGTAGCGAGCAATATAAAGAAGGAAGAATTCCTTTGCACACTTTCCGTGCTGATATTGACTATGCATTAGCAGAAGCATTAACTACTTATGGTAAAATAGGTGTTAAAGTATGGATCTGCAAGGGCGAAGTTTACGGAAAACGTGATTTGTCACCAAACATTGGCGGCACAAGCAGCAACAGCGGTAAAGGTGGTCGTCCAGACGGTGCTCCGGCATTTGGCGGACGTGACAACCAACGCGGTGGCGAACGTGGCGGCGAGCGCCGTGGCGACAGGAAACCAGGCGGTGATCGTCGTGGTGGCCCGGGCCAGGGTGGTAACAGTGGTGGTCCTCGTGGCGGTGGTAACCGTCCGGGTGGTCCAGGTGGCAATCGCCCAGGTGGCCAAGGTGGCAACCGTCCGGGTGGTCCAGGAAAGAGATAATAATTAAAGTAGAAGAAGATATCGTAACGATATAAAAGCTTAAGAAAATGCTACAGCCAAAAAGAACGAAGTTCAGAAAGATGCAAAAAGGCAGGATGAAAGGTTTAGCCACTCGTGGTGCAGAACTTTCATTCGGATCTTTCGGTGTAAAATCACTCGAAGCGGCCTGGATCACCAGCCGCCAGATCGAGGCTGCACGTATTGCTGTAACACGTTTTATGAAACGTGAAGGCCAGGTGTGGATCAGGATATTCCCTGATAAGCCTGTGACTAAAAAACCAGCAGAGGTACGTATGGGTAAAGGTAAAGGTGCTCCTGAATACTGGGTTGCGGTAGTACGCCCCGGAAGGATCATTTTTGAAGCCGAAGGTGTGCCTTTGGAAGTTGCTAAAGAGGCATTACGCCTTGCAGCACAAAAACTGCCGGTACAAACAAGATTTATAGTACGTAGGGATTACGTAGAAGCATAAATTGAGGAGTTAAAAGGTTGTAAAGTTGAAATGTTGTAAAGTGGGATTGACTTTCAACAGCCAGACAGAAACATTACAACATTGAACATTCCAACATTACAACAAATAATAAAAGAAAATGAAAAACTCAGAAATTTTGGAGCTATCAACAGAAGAATTGGTTGCAAGGATCAGCGAGGAAAGGTCAAATCTTACCAAACTTAAATTCGCGCACGCAGTTTCGGCTATTGAGAATCCAACCCGTATAACAAAGGTACGCAAGGGAATTGCTCAGTTAAATACTGAATTAACAAAGCGCAAAGCGGCGTCAGCTTCTGAAAAGAATTAATTTTTTAAGCGTTCAGAAAAATGGAAAGAAATTTAAGAAAAACACGTACCGGCCTGGTAGTTAGCAATAAGATGCAAAAATCTATTGTAGTTGCTGTTGAGCGGAAAGTGAAACACCCGATCTACGGTAAGTTCGTTAAGAAAACTACCAAATTTATGGCTCACGATGAAACCAATACTTGTGGTATTGGAGATACCGTATTGATTATGGAAACCCGTCCGCTGAGCAAAAGCAAAAACTGGAGATTAGTTCAAATTATAGAAAGGGCTAAATAAGATGGTACAACAGGAATCAAGATTAAACGTAGCCGATAACAGCGGAGCTAAAGAAGTTTTAGTGATCCGCGTATTGGGTGGTACTGGTAAAAGGTACGCCTCAATCGGCGATAAGATAGTAGTTACCGTGAAAAGCGCTTTACCATCAGGTAACGTGAAAAAAGGTACCGTATCAAAAGCCGTAGTAGTACGCACCAAAAAAGAGATCCGCAGAAAAGATGGTTCATACATCCGTTTCGACGATAACGCAGCTGTTTTGTTAAATAACCAGGACGAGCCAAGAGGCACACGTATCTTTGGCCCTGTTGCAAGAGAATTGCGTGAGAAACAATTTATGAAAATTGTATCATTAGCACCGGAGGTATTGTAACATGGAAAAGAAAAAACACGAGCAACCAGCTAAATTAAAGATCCGCAAGGGCGACCTGGTTAAAGTTATAGCCGGTGATTCAAAAGGAACACAAGGCAAAATTGTTGAAGTAATATTAGACAAAGGCCGCGCTATTGTTGAAGGTGCCAATATGGTATCAAAACATACAAAACCAAACGCGGCTAATCCTAATGGCGGAATTGTTAAACAAGAAGCTGCTATACATATTTCAAACCTAATGCTGGTTGATCCTAAAACAGGTAATACAACCCGTGTTGGCCGTAAGAAAAACGATGCCGGCAAATTAGTAAGGGTAGCAAAAAAATCAGGGGAGGAAATTAAGTAATGACTTACATACCAAGATTAAAAACGAAATATAAGGACGAAATACGTACTGCACTGAAAGATAAATTTCAGTACAAAAGCGTAATGCAGGTTCCTAAACTGGAAAAAATTGCCATTAACCAGGGTGTAGGTGGTGCTACAACCGATAAAAAACTTATCGAAAACACCATCACTGAGTTAACTACCATCACCGGTCAGCAGGCAGTTGCTTCAAAATCTAAAAAAGATATCTCAAACTTTAAATTACGTAAAAACATGCCAATTGGCGTACGTGTTACCTTACGTGATAATACAATGTATGAGTTTTTAGATCGCTTAATTGCTGTTGCCCTGCCACGTATCCGTGATTTTAAAGGCATCAACGATAAAGGTTTTGACGGAAGAGGTAACTATACATTAGGTATTTCTGAGCAAATTATATTCCCTGAGATAAATATTGATAAAATCAATAAAATTCAAGGTATGGATATTACCTTTGTAACCTCCGCAACAAACGATGTTGAAGCATTGGAGTTGTTGAAACAATTTGGATTACCATTTAAAAATCAAAATAACAATGGCTAAAGAAGGTGTAAAAGCACGTGAAGTTAAACGCGCTAAATTGGTTGCTAAATACGCAGAGAAAAGAGCAGCCCTTAAAGAAGCCGGCGATTATGTTGGCTTAGATAAATTACCTAAAGCTTCGTCACCGGTAAAATTACACAACCGTTGTAAATTAACCGGCCGCCCTCGTGGTTATATGCGCCAGTTTGGCATTTCACGTGTAACATTCCGTGATATGGCATTAGCAGGCAAAATACCGGGAGTAAAGAAAGCAAGCTGGTAAAAAGAAGTTCTTAGTCATAAGTCTTAAGTTTTGAGTCAAATTCATTACTTAAGACTTTGGACTTTAAACTTAAAACTTAAGAATTTAACCGATGGAAGGTCGCTCCGGATGTTACGGAAAGGAAACCACCATCATAACACAATAAAATGAATACAGATCCAATCGCAGATTATCTTACAAGAGTAAGGAATGCTATTAAAGCCAACCATAGGGTTGTTGAAATTCCTGCATCAAATCTGAAAAAGGAAATCACGAAAGTGCTTTTCGACAAAGGTTACATTGCCAATTACAAGTTTGAGGAAGTTGGTCCGCAAGGCAGCATTAAAGTTGCTTTAAAATACCACCCGATAACTAAAATTTCTGCTATCCGCAGCATTTCGCGCATCAGTAAACCAGGTTTGAGGAAATACGCAGGCACTGATAACTTACCAAGAGTATTAAATGGTTTAGGTATCGCCATCCTGTCAACTTCAAAAGGTGTAATGACCGATAAAGAAGCCCGTCAGCAAAATGTTGGTGGTGAAGTTTTATGCTACGTTTATTAATAGGAGAAATTAAGCAATGTCAAGAGTAGGAAAAGCACCGATAGCACTGCCAGCAGGAGTAACCATTACCGTATCAGCAGAAAATGTTGTTACTGTAAAAGGCCCTAAAGGTGAGTTGCAGCAAGCGGTTGATAGCGATATCATCGTTGAGCAAGAAGACGGACAGTTACTGGTTAAACGCCCGTCTGAACAAAAACGTCATAAAGCATTACATGGTTTATACCGTGCGCTTTTAAATAACATGGTAATAGGCGTAACCGAAGGTTACAAAGTACAACAGGAATTAGTGGGTGTGGGTTACCGTGCTACCAATACAGGTAATACTTTGGATTTAGTGTTGGGTTACTCTCACCACTATGTATTTGAATTACCAAAAGAAATTAAAGTTACAACCACTGCTGATAAGGGTAAAAACCCAACCATCATCCTGGAATCAATAGATAAACAACTTATTGGTCAGGTAGCGGCAAAAATACGTTCGTTACGTGCACCAGAGCCTTACAAAGGTAAAGGTATCAAGTTTGTTGGCGAAGTATTGAGAAGAAAAGCAGGTAAATCAGCATCTAAAAAATAATCGTCATGGGAGCTAAATTATCAAGAAGAGACAGGATTAAAAGAGGGATCAGGAAACGTCTTTCAGGATCAGCAGCGCGTCCTCGCCTGTCAGTTTACAGAAGTAATAAAGGAATTTACGCGCAGATCATTGACGATTTATCCGGTAAAACTATCGTATCGGCTTCATCTTTATCAAAAGACTTTGTAGCCGATGGCACAAAATCTGATCAATCAGTAGCCGTAGGCAAACTGGTAGCCCAGAAAGCTATTGCTGCAGGTATTAAAGATGTGGTTTTCGACAGGAACGGTTATTTGTACCATGGTCGTGTTAAGTCATTGGCCGAAGGTGCACGTGAAGGTGGTTTAAACTTTTAATCGAAAAGAGAAATGTCAACAATCAACATAAAAAGAGTAAAAACAAGCGAGATCGAATTAAAAGACCGCTTGGTAAGCATACAACGTGTTGCCAAAGTAACCAAAGGTGGCCGTACATTCAGTTTCTCTGCCATTGTGGTAGTAGGTGACGAAAACGGTGTTGTAGGTTATGGCTTAGGTAAAGCAAAAGAGGTTACCGAAGCAATTGCAAAAGGCATTGATGATGCTAAAAAGAACCTGGTAAAAGTTCCAATTTTAAACGGAACTATTCCTCATGAGCAAATTGGTAAATTCAGCGGTGGTTTTGTTTTTATTAAACCAGCTGCAAATGGTACCGGTGTTATTGCGGGTGGTGCAATGCGTGCAGTGTTAGAGTCTGCAGGTATCCACAACGTATTGGCAAAATCAAAAGGTTCATCAAATCCGCACAACGTGGTTAAAGCAACCGTATCAGCATTATCACAATTACGTGATGCGCATACTGTAGCACAGCAACGTGGCGTTAGTTTAGGTAAAGTATTTAACGGATAATCAGTCATGGCCAAAATCAAAATTACACAGATTAAGAGCGTGATCGACAGAAGTGAACGCCAAAAGAAAACAATCGAAGCCTTAGGCTTGCGTAAAATTAACCACAGCGTGGAAGTTGAAGCTACGCCTGCTATAGTTGGTATGGTTAGGAAAGTTAATCACCTGGTAGCGGTAGAAAATATTTAATATCATGAATTTAAGTAATCTAAAACCTGCAGAAGGTTCTACTAAAAATAGAAAAAGAATTGGCCGTGGTACAGGTTCTGGCCGTGGCGGTACGTCAACCCGTGGCCACAAAGGCGCCGGTTCACGTTCAGGTACCAGCACTAAGGTAGGTTTTGAAGGCGGTCAAATGCCTTTACAACGCCGTGTGCCAAAGGTAGGTTTCAAAAACCCTAACCGTGTAGAGTATACAGGTGTAAACCTTGATGTGTTACAAGAGTTAGTTGAGAAATTCTCACTTGTGGCTATCGATTTTGCAATACTAAAAGAGCACGGTTTGGTTTCACGTAACGACCTGGTTAAAATCCTGGGCCGTGGCGAACTGAAAGCCAAATTAGAAGTTAAAGCACATGCATTTACTGCTACAGCGCAAAAAGCGATTGAAGCAGCTGGTGGTACCATAGTTAAGTTGTAAGTTTCAATGAAGAAATTTTTCACCACATTATCCAATATCTGGAAAATCGAAGATCTGAGAGTGCGTATTATTAACACACTCTTATTTCTTTTAATATATCGCGTAGGTTCATTCGTGGTTTTGCCCGGTGTTAATTACAATTCGGTAGCAGACCATAAGGCAGAAGGATTAGTAGGATTGCTGAATATGTTTGCAGGGGGCTCGTTTTCACGTGCCTCTATTTTTGCATTGGGTGTAATGCCTTATATTTCGGCTTCAATTGTGGTGCAACTACTGGGTATTGCAGTACCTTATTTTACTAAACTTCAAAAAGAAGGCGAAAGCGGACGTAACAAGCTTAACCAGTGGACACGTTACCTAACTATAGGTATCACTGCTTTGCAGGCCATCGGTTACGTACGTTCACAAATTGCTCCTGATGCCCGTTTAATTGGCGATCCGATATTTACCATATTAACTACCATAGTTTTAACCGCGGGTACATTATTTGTAATGTGGCTTGGTGAAAAAATTACGGATAAAGGTATTGGTAACGGTATATCATTAATTATCATGGTGGGTATTATTGCCCAGTTGCCAAGCGCGTTTTTAACAGAGTTCCAGTCACGTACCGGTGGTGCAGGTGGTTTGGTAACTTTTGTTGTTGAAATTGTAGCACTTATTGGTGTGGTAATGTTCACTATACTTATTGTACAGGGTACCCGCAAAATTGCGGTGCAGTATGCAAAACGTATAGTAGGTAACAAGCAATATGGCGGCGTACGTCAGTATATCCCTTTAAAGGTAAATGCTGCCGGTGTAATGCCAATCATATTTGCACAGGCCTTAATGTTCATACCACAAACGGTACAGCAGTTTTTCCCTAACGCGGCATCAAACGGTATTTTAATTGCATTATCAAACTATAACTCATGGCAGCATAATTTGCTGTTTGGTATACTGATCATCCTGTTCACTTATTTCTATACGGCTATTACGGTTAATCCTAACCAAATGGCTGATGATATGAAAAAGAACGGTGGTTTTATACCGGGCATTAAACCAGGCAGATCAACTGCCGAGTTTATTGATGGTGTGATATCAAGAATCACTTTACCAGGATCAATATTCCTGGCTATGATCGCGATCATTCCGGCCATTGCCAGTTTGGTAGGTGTGTCTCCAATATTCGCAAGATTCTTTGGTGGTACATCACTCATCATCCTGGTAGGTGTTGTTTTAGATACCCTGCAGCAAATTGAAAGTCACCTGTTGATGCGTCATTATGATGGTTTAATGAAAACCGGACGAATTAAAGGTCGTACGGCTATGCCTGCTACAGCCGGCTCAACGCCGACTGCTATCTAATATAAGCAATGTCAAAAATTCTTTACAAGTCTGCCGAAGAAATAGAGCTCATCAGAGAAAGCGCCTTACTGGTATCCCGCACACATGCGGAGGTTGCCAAAGTAATTGGACCTGGTGTTACTACTATTGAACTCGACAGACTTGCTGAAACCTTTATACGTGACAACGGCGGGGTTCCTACTTTTTTAAACTACGGCGGCTTTCCTTATTCTCTTTGTATTTCATTAAATGATCAGGTTGTACATGGTTTCCCCGGAACGTATACCCTGGTTGAAGGAGATCTGGTATCTGTTGACTGTGGAGCTACATTAAATGGTTTTGTAGGCGACTCGGCTTATACTTTTGCTATTGGCGAAGTAAGTGATACGGTTAAGAAACTGATGAGGGTAACCAAAGAGTGTCTTGACCTGGGAGTTGCAAAAGCTATTGTTGGCATGCGCATAGGCGATATAGGTTATGCCATTCAGGAACATGCAGAGAAGAATGGCTTTGGTGTAGTAAAGGAGCTTGTAGGGCACGGAGTGGGCGTTAAGCTACACGAAAAGCCCGAAGTACCTAACTATGGTAAACGCGGTGCCGGTATTAAACTGGAAGAAGGAATGGTGATTGCCATTGAACCAATGATCAACGCGGGCCGTGCCGGTGTTAAGTTTTGGGACGACGGATGGACAGTATCTACTGTTGATAAAAAGCCATCGGCCCATTATGAGCATACGGTAGCTATCGGTAAAGGTAAACCAGATATTTTATCAACGTTTGAATATGTTGATAATGTTTTAAAAGAAAAAAATAATAATTAAATAATTTTTATTAATTTTGCATCCCGGTTTTAGGGCGGATAATTAAGTAATAATCAACAAAATATGGCTAAACAATCTTCGATTGAGCAAGACGGTACAATTAGAGAGGCATTGTCAAATGCAATGTTCAGGGTTGAGCTTGAAAACGGTCATGAGATTATTGCACATATTTCCGGCAAAATGCGTATGCACTACATCAAAATTTTACCTGGCGACAGAGTAAAACTGGAAATGAGCCCGTACGATTTAACTAAGGGTAGAATAACTTATAGATATAAATAAACAAAGAGATGAAAGTTAGAGCATCCATTAAAAAACGCAGCGCTGATTGCAAGATCATTCGCCGTAACGGGAAACTTTATGTTATTAACAAAAAGAATCCTAAATACAAACAGCGTCAGGGATAATTAAAAAAAAACTGTGATAATTCGTACAACGGTGGCCCGCCGTTCGGTTATCATTTAAAAAACAAACAATAAATATGGCAAGGATTTCAGGTATAGATTTACCGAAAAACAAAAGAGGAGAAATCGGACTTACTTACATTTTCGGTATAGGCCGCTCAACAGCTCAAAGAATTTTGACTGAGGCAGGTATTGATTTTGATACAAAAGTACAAGACTGGACCGATGAGCAATTATCCTCAATTCGTGGAATTATCAACGATCAGATCAAAGTGGAAGGTTCACTTCGTTCAGAAGTGCAACTTAACATCAAACGTTTGATGGATATAGGTTGTTACCGTGGTACACGTCATCGTAAAGGTTTACCATTACGTGGTCAGCGTACTAAAAACAATTCACGTACCCGTAAAGGAAAACGTAAAACAGTTGCTAACAAGAAAAAAGCTACTAAATAGTAAGTGATTAATGATGGTAAAGCGGCAATTAGTTAATGCTTTAAGATCATTAGGAATATAAAAATTAAAAAACGGTTAATGGGTCCGGGTTATTATTAACCCAATAATCCACTAACTCAATAATTAAAAAAATGGCTAAGAGCAAAAAAGTTACCAAAAAGCGCGTTGTAATTGTTGAACCGGTAGGTGAAGCACATATCAATGCTACTTTTAACAATATCATCATTACCCTTACTAATAAAACCGGCCAGGCTGTATCATGGTCATCAGCTGGTAAAATGGGTTTTAAAGGTTCAAAAAAGAATACTCCTTATGCTGCCGGTCAGGCTGCTGCCGATTGCGGTAAAGTTGCCTATGATTTAGGCTTACGTAAGGTTGAAGTATTTGTAAAAGGCCCTGGTGCCGGTCGTGAGTCAGCTATCCGTACTTTGCAAACTGCAGGTATCGAAGTAACAACGATCAAAGATATTACACCGCTTCCACACAATGGTTGCCGTCCTTCAAAAAGAAGAAGAGTTTAATTAACAGATTTTTTAAAGCTAAGATTCGGCAGCTACAGGCTGCTTGATACTTTAAGAACACACAAAAATGGCTAGATATACAGGACCAAAATCCAAAATTGCGCGCCGTTTCCGCGAACCGATCTTCGGTCCGGATAAAGCGTTAGAACGTAAAAATTATCCACCAGGAATGCATGGTGCCTCAAAAAGAAGAGGAAAACAATCTGAGTATTCAACTCAGTTAATGGAGAAACAAAAAGTTAAGTACACTTACGGTGTATTAGAGCGTCAGTTCGAAAACTTGTTTCACCGTGCATCAGCTAAAGAAGGTATCACAGGCGAAAACCTGCTGAAATTTTTAGAAGCTCGTTTAGATAACGCTGTTTACCGTTTAGGTATTGCTCCTACACGTTCTGCAGCCCGTCAGCTGGTTAATCACAAGCACATTAACGTTAATGGTGCTGTTGTAAACATCGCGTCATACGCGCTAAAAGCAGGTGATGTGATCTCTGTACGTGAAAAATCTAAATCATTAGAGGCAATAACACATTCAGTTGCCGGAAGAAGAATCAACAAATACAGCTGGTTAGAGTGGGATGCTAACGCCTTAACAGGTAAGTTCCTAAACTATCCTAACCGCGATGAGATCCCTGAGAACATTAAGGAAAACCTAATCGTCGAGTTGTACTCAAAATAATAACGATACTTATCCATGGGATGGTTGGCATTTTATGTCAATCATTTTCGTGGTTTAAATCAATTCAATTAGTAAACAATAAATAAAGGATATAAATGGCAATTTTAGCATTTCAAAAACCAGACAAGGTTATCATGCAGAAATCGAATGATTTTGATGGCACGTTTGAGTTTCGTCCGTTAGAACCAGGCTTCGGTGTAACCATTGGTAATGCTCTACGTCGTATCTTACTTTCATCACTCGAGGGTTATGCGATTACTTCCGTACGTTTTTCAGGAGTAATGCATGAGTTTTCAACCATCAAAGGTGTTGTTGAAGACGTTACTGAGATCATTTTGAACCTTAAACAAGTTCGTTTCAAAAAAACAGGTGAGTCTGGCGACAATGAGAAGATATTTGTTATAATAAATGGCCAGGAAGCTTTTAAAGCCGGAGATGTTACTAAATTCTCTAATAACTTTACTGTTTTAAATCCTGATCTGGTTATCTGTAACATGGATTCATCAGTAACGCTTGAAATTGAGCTTACTGTTGCAAAAGGCCGCGGTTACGTTCCGAGCGAGGAAAATAAAAACCCGGATGCGAATGTTGGTGTAATAGCTATCGATTCCATCTTTACGCCTATTAAAAACGTAAAATATACTATTGAAAACTATCGTGTTGAACAAAAAACTGACTATGAAAAATTAGTTTTGGATATTGCAACCGATGGCTCAATTCACCCTGAAGACGCGTTGAAAGAAGCTGCTAAGATCTTGATCCAGCACTTTATGCTATTTAGCGATGAGAACATGATGCTTGAAGCACAGGCTAAAGAAGAAACCAAAGAAGTTGACGAAGAGATCCTGCACATGCGCAAGATCCTGAAAACCGAACTGGTTGATCTTGACCTTTCTGTACGTGCATTAAATTGCCTTAAAGCTGCTGATATCCGCAGCCTGGCCGATTTAGTATCGTACGATGTTGCTGATATGTTAAAGTTCAGGAACTTTGGTAAAAAGTCATTAACTGAAATTCAGGACCTGGTTAAATCAAAAGGCTTATCTTTTGGTATGAACCTATCTAAATTTAAGTTAGACGAAGAATAAGACTTTGAAAAAGTGAGGTGTGAGAATTTTCTCGAACCTCACTTTTTTCATTTATACAAGAATACAAACAATTAAGCGAAAGCATAATTCCGAAGGCTTGAGTTAATCGCCGGACGGTATGCACGTGAAATAATTTAATAACAATGAGACACGGAAACAAAAACAATCACTTAGGCCGTACTACCAGCCACCGCAAAGCGATGCTGGCTAACATGGCAACTTCGCTTATTTTACACAAGCGCATCACTACAACATTAGCTAAAGCAAAAGTTTTACGCGGTTATGTTGAGCCTTTATTAACCAAATCAAAAAACGATACTACTCACTCTCGTCGTACAGTGTTTAGCTACCTGCAAGACAAAGACGCTACTACTATCCTTTTCCGCGAAATTGCTGAGAAAATAGCTAACCGTCCAGGTGGTTACACCCGTATTGTTAAGTTAGAAAACCGTTTAGGCGATAACGCCGAAATGGCGATCATTGAGTTGGTTGATTATAACACTGTTTACGGTGCTGATACTGCTGCTGCAGCTAAAAAATCAACCCGTCGTCGTGGTGGTTCATCAAAAGCAAAAACAGCTGCACCTGCTGCTAAAGAAGTTGCTGCTGCTGAAGAAGCAGAAGTTGTTGAAGAAGTTAAAGCTGAAGCACCAGTTGCCGAAGCCACTGAAACTCCAGCTGCTGAAGCTCCTGCAACTCCGGAGAAAGAAGAAAACGCTGAAAAAGGAGAATAATTTCATCTCCCTTTTAGATATTAAAAAACGCCCTGCTCATTTGAGCAGGGCGCTTTTTTTTGGCGAAAATTTGTCTGAACCGGGATTCTTGGGATTAAAGGATTTACATGATTTAAGGGTTTCGTGTGATTCCCCTCTTGAGAGGGGTGGAGGAGTGTGTTCTATTATTAAGTATAATATAAAAGGCAAAGGCCAGTGCGATTCCCTCCCTGCCACTGCACGGTCCATCGCACCCCTCCCAGGGGAGGGAATTAAAAACTCAGTTGCTTATATTCTAAGTAGTAACCTACAATATTATCTGCGCTGTCGGAAGTCAGAGACTTTGGACGAATATGCGTATAGTCTTCAGACTACATGAAAACATCAAACTAAGCTATCTGTAGTGACAAACTGCAGGCATACTCATTCGAAGTCGGGGACTTTGAACAGCGCGTAAAGACAATATAAAAATAGATATGCACAGGGTAGATTAAAAATTCTGCCAACCTGTCACCAACATGATTGTTTTTTCTGACTTGATATTTGTCATCCTGACTATAATTCTGCCAAAAGCATATTGGCACAAACGTTGATAAATAGCTGATGTAGTAAAATATTAAAATCAAGAAAAAACAATCATATGTCTAAAATAATTGGAATCGACTTAGGAACAACAAACTCCTGCGTAGCTGTAATGGAAGGTAATGAGCCTGTAGTTATAGCAAACAGCGAGGGCAAACGTACTACGCCGTCCGTAGTAGCTTTTATTGATAACGGCGAACGTAAAGTTGGCGATCCTGCAAAACGTCAGGCAATCACTAACCCTACAAAAACCATTTCGTCAATTAAACGCTTTATGGGTAACCAGTTTAACGAAGTTACAAATGAAGCTGCTCGTGTACCTTACAAAGTAGTTAAAGGTGACAATAACACGCCACGTGTTGAAATTGGCGACCGTAAATACACTCCGCAAGAGATCTCTGCAATGATACTTCAGAAAATGAAGAAAACTGCCGAAGACTTTTTAGGAACTGAAGTTACTGAAGCTGTTATTACGGTACCTGCTTACTTTAACGATGCACAACGCCAGGCTACTAAAGAAGCCGGTGAAATTGCTGGTTTAAAAGTACGCCGTATCATTAACGAACCTACTGCTGCTGCACTGGCTTATGGCTTTGATAAAGCACACAAGGATATGAAAATTGCCGTATTTGATTGCGGTGGTGGTACACATGACGTATCAATCCTTGAATTAGGTGACGGCGTTTTTGAAGTAAAATCAACCGATGGTGATACACACTTAGGTGGTGATGACTTTGACCAGGTAATTATTGACTGGTTAGCTGACGAATTTAAAAGCGATGAAGGTATTGATCTGCGTAAAGATCCAATGGCTCTGCAACGTTTAAAAGAATCTGCCGAAAAAGCTAAAATTGAGTTATCAAGCTCAGCACAAACAGAAATTAACTTACCATACATCACTGCTGCCGATGGTATGCCTAAGCACCTGGTTAAAACTTTAACCCGTGCTAAATTTGAGCAATTGGCTGATGGCCTGATCAAACGTACTATTGACCCTTGTAAATCAGCATTGAAAAATGCAGGTTTAAGCACTTCTGATATTGACGAAGTTATCCTGGTAGGTGGTTCTACACGTATCCCTGCTATACAGGAAGCTGTTGAAAAATTCTTTGGTAAAGCTCCTTCAAAAGGTGTTAACCCTGACGAAGTTGTTGCCATAGGTGCTGCTATTCAAGGTGGTGTATTAACTGGTGAAGTTAAGGATGTGTTGTTATTGGATGTTACCCCGCTTTCATTAGGTATTGAAACTATGGGTGGTGTAATGACTAAACTGATTGAAGCAAACACAACCATTCCTACCAAAAAATCTGAAACTTTCTCAACCGCGTCTGATAGCCAGCCATCTGTTGAGATCCATATATTACAGGGTGAGCGCCCAATGGCTGCGGGTAACCGTACTATAGGCCGTTTCCACCTGGATGGTATACCACCAGCACCGCGCGGTGTGCCTCAGATCGAAGTAACATTTGATATTGATGCCAACGGTATATTGCACGTATCTGCTAAAGATAAAGCAACCGGTAAAGAGCAAAAGATCCGTATCGAAGCCTCATCAGGTTTAACTGATGCCGAGATCAAAAAGATGAAGGACGAAGCCGAAGCAAATGCTGATGCTGACCAAAAGGCAAAAGAAGAAGTTGAAAAACTGAATGCTGCTGATGCCCTGATCTTCTCGACAGAAAAACAACTGAAAGAGTATGGCGATAAAATTTCGGCCGACAAAAAAGGCCCTATCGAAGATGGTCTGAAAAAGTTGAAAGAAGCTTATGCATCTAAAAACTTAGCCGAAATTGAAACTGCTCAAACTGAACTSAACGCTGCATGGGCTACTGCATCTGAAGAGATGTACAAGGCTGCTGCTGATGCAGGTCAGGCTCAACCAGGTGCAGATGGTGCTCCGGGCGCAGGTCCGCAGGATCATTCTGATACCGTAACTGATGTTGACTTTGAAGAAGTAAAAGACGACAAAAAATAATAAGTGTTGTTTTAATATTAAAAAAGCCCTGCTGGAAATTTCCAGCAGGGCTTTTTTAATATTAAAACAA
>NZ_JBFUJG010000058.1:0-34349 GCF_056401495.1 Mucilaginibacter sp. P4_E8 | reverse complement strand
GGACTGCTATTTACCTCAACACTGGGTATATATAATTTCTGCATACTTATTACCCGGCCGGTACAGCCCGAATCGTCGCCCCATAAACGGGTACGCTGGTTTTTTACGCATTACCGGCTCATGGTAACTTTTACCATTGTTTCGCTGCTCTCGCTCATCCCCTTGTTCTTTTTAATTACTACCGAATCAAAAATATTACTCATTTTCCTGGGCTGTTTATCTTTCAGCTACAGCCTTCCCTTGTTTACCGTTGGCGACCATAAATTTGGCCTGCGTAATATTCCGGGCTTAAAGCCGTTCCTGATCACGCTGGTATGGACCATGAGCTGCGTACTGTTCCCTGTGCTCGAAGTGCTGCATCGCCACACCAATGATATATCCATGCGCGATACTACCATATTGATAGCCAAACGCTTTTTATTTATTGGAGCGCTCACTATCCCATTTGATATCCGCGACCTGTTTGACGACCGCAAGCAAGGGCTAAAAACCATCCCGGTAGCATGGGGCGAAAAAAATGCCTACTTATTTTGCCAGGTTCTGCTTGCCGGTTATGTTGTTTTACTGTTCCTTTTCAGAAAAAATGGTTTCAGTACTGATTTTTGGGCCTTAACCCTGACCGTTATATTAACCGGCTGGCTCATATTTAAATCGGCCTGGAAAAAAGACGAATACTATTATTTCTTTTTTATGGATGGCGTGCTCATATTACAATATGTAGTATTAACGGCCTTCCGGTTCTTTATTGGTCATTAAACAACATGGCTGCTAATTATAATAACTCGGCCTGGTTTTATGACAGGCTTGCGCACCTGGTTTATGGTAACGCGCTGATAAACGCCCAACTGTATTTACTTGATTATATTAAACCTGATACCCGTATACTTATAGTGGGTGGTGGCACCGGGTGGATCCTGAATGAGCTAACCCAGATACACCCGTCTGGCCTTAAAATAACCTATGTAGAAGTAGCTGCTGATATGATGGTTTTATCCAAAAAGAGAAATACAGGCAGTAATGAGGTTATTTTTATAAATGATGCCATTGAAAACGTAAACCTCTCTCCTGATTTTGATGTGGTGATCACCCCCTTTCTGTTCGATAATTTTACCGAGCAAACTTTACATATCGTATTCGCCCATGTCCATAACTTATTAAAGTCCGGCGGTCTGTGGCTCAATGCCGATTTTCAGCTTACCGGCAAATGGTGGCAGCAATTTCTGCTGAAGAGCATGTTCCTGTTCTTTAAAATAATTTGCGGTATCGAGGCCAGCAAATTGCCCGGAATAGAGATTTATTTTACCTCAAATAACTATAAAGTGATCAGCGAAAAAACCTTTTTTAATGATTTTATTGTAGCGAAGGTGTACCGGGGATAACTTCACCATTTTTTATATAAACAACCCGATTTGCTATATGAACAACTGGATTAGCTATATAATCGACAATTCATTATATTTGAGTATGGAAAGATTGATGATACAGATTCCCGAAAAGAAATCAAAATTAGTAAAGTCTTTACTTAAAGAATTAGGCGTGATCATAGAAAATGATAGCTTTAAGCTTGCTAAAGAATTAAACAACATGATAAAGCCAGGGAAAAAGCCTTCGATGGATGAAATTGTTAAGGAAGTTCGGGCAGTTAGAGCAAAACATTAATGGTCGTTGTTCTTGATTGTAATATTTGGATATCTCTTGTACTAACTCAACAATTAGAATTTATTTCTTCTCTTCAAAAAAACAGGATAACAATAGCAGCCTGCAAAAACTTACAAGATGAATTGGTAGATGTTTTGCTAAGACCTAAGTTTAAGAAGTACTTTTCCAAAGCTTATGTTGAGCAACTAATTCAGTTTTATAAGCTAACCACCAATTCGTTCGAAATAATTGAAATTAATAAGGTCGTAACTGATGAAAAAGACAACTACCTTTTCGCCTTATGTGAAGCATCAAACGCAGATTATTTTATTACCGGAGACAAGCTTTTATTGGAGGTTGTAAAATATCAAAACACCAATATTACTACTTTGGCTAATTTTAAAACGTTAGTTAAGCAATCACCCTGATTTCAAGCATCCTCACTTACTGAACTAGCATAAGTGAGAACGCTTGAATGAGCAGTATATCCCTTACTGATTATAAACAAACTTATACCCAATACCCCTAACAGTTTGCAGGTATTGCGGCGAATCGGCGTTGGTTTCAATTTTTTTGCGGAGGCGCACAATGTGCATATCAAGGGTGCGGGTGTTTACATCGGCGTTGTAACMCCAAACTTCCATCATCAGTTCTTCGCGGTTTATAACCTTGTTCTTGTTTTTCAGGAAATAAAGCAATATCCTGTTTTCCAAAATGGTAAGCTCAATTTTGCGGTTATCCCTGATGAGCAAATGGGTATTTGGCAGGTGTTCCATATTGRCAAACCTGTACGACTCTGATTTTTCGCTGTTCAACGAAAACTTGATCTTATTATCAATCATCGCAACCAGCACATCCATGTTAAAAGGCTTGGTAATATAATCAGATACGCCAAAGTTATAAGCCTCAATCTTGTCAACATCCTGGGCTTTGGCCGTCATCATAATAATAAGCTTGTCATAACCTTTTTCCCTGATGTTGTTACACACCTGCGATCCTGGTTTACCGGGCAGCATCCAATCCAGCAAAACAATATCAGGCTGTTCTTCCAGTATCATACTTTCGGCATCGTCGCCATTATCGGCTTCCAATACTTTATAACCTTCTGACTGCAAACGTTCTGCCACCAGGAAACGCAGGTTCTCATCATCCTCAACCAGCGCAATTTTAATTTCTTTGTTCATATCTTAATTTTCGTATGGAAGCGTAACTTTAAATTCTGAGCCCTCATTAATTTTACTGTGAACAGTTATTTCTCCATCCATAAAATTAACCAGTTCTTTACAAAATGCCAAACCCAAACCCACACTCCCATTTTGGTTATATTGGTTCTCTATCCTGTAAAATTTCTTAAAAATATTATTCAGTTCCTCTTTAGGGATCCCAATGCCCCTGTCAACAAATGAAAACACAATATTCCTCTTTTCATGTGCAATATTTATGTTAAGTTCTTTTTTCTGCGGATGCGAGTACTTGTAAGCATTTTCAATCAGGTTTTGAAACACGCTACCCAAAAGTACCGGATCAGCATAAAATGTACGAACCCCGCTCGCCTTAAAATTCAATTTAAAATCGGGGTATTTAATTTTAAAGGTATCAATATATCGCCTAACAAAATCATCAACAACTATTTCTTCTTTTTTTAGGGTGATGGATTTGTTTTCGAGCTGGGTAAATGATAACAGCTTATTCATCAGATCGTTCAGCTTATCCGCTTCTTCATCTAAAATTTTACCGTAGTGCTTACGCTGTCTTTCGGTAAGTTCACCATCGCCGCGTAAATTTGAACCGGCAATTTTAATCACACTTACAGGTGTTTTAAATTCATGGGTAAAATTGTTTATAAAATCGTACTGCAGCTTAAACAGCTTCAGGTTAACATTTAAATTACGGTAAATAAGCCAGCCTATCAGCACCAAAAAAAGCGATATCAATAACACCACTGCACCAATAGGCATAAACCGGCGATTAATTTCGGCCGTAAGATAACCTTGTTCCGAACTAAAAAACAGCTTATAATCAGAAAAAGCCCCGGGGAATGACACCTCAGTTATCATTTTATCACCCTCGCTGTCAATAGGATCATACACTACGGGTTGTATCGATACATTCTGGTACAGCTCATGCCGCGAGTTTTTTACCTTTAGTAAATACGGATCGAGGTAAAAGGTCATCATATTTTGTTTATATGATGCCGAAGGGGTATTAAACTGCTGTAGTTCCCGGTATATCCTGATATCCTCGCGCCGCAATATATTAGTATAGGTTATTTTATCTGATTTTACATCCCAAAACGTTTTAAACAGTTCATCCTGGGTTGATACACGTGAGGTATCTGAAAAAGCAATAAAGTCACTCAGTTTATCGGCCATAACCCTAAAATCAGATTCATCAGCAGGCCTGGTCTGTTTAGTGCCGTATACTTTACCGTTCAGGATCCCATATTGGTATATCCCTTTAACCGATATGTCCAGATTATTTTTACGGACAGTAATATTGGTCTTGCTCCCTATCAGCACATCATAAAAAACAATTTTTTTTACAAACGCATAGTCATGAAAAACCGATGCCGCATACTTAGCTGCAGATGCCGAATCTAAAAAGCCCTGATAGGAGGTTACCTCGGGTATTTTGTTTTGAAAAAAATCATTGTAGGGTTTAATGGTTTGCTCAAGTACTTCTATTTTTTTAGAAGCAAACTCGTTCTCCACATATTTTGCCGTAAGGTTAAAGGATACAAAAAGTGCAACCACAAAAGTCACTGATATGAGCACCAGGAATATGATGATCAGTGAAAAATTTTTGCGGTAAACATTTTTATGTACTTGCATAGGGGTTTTAAGGTTTAACCCGCATGTTATTCTCCAGGAATTTTTCTATCTCGGCATACATTTCCATGCGGGTATGCTCGCTTCTGAAAAAGGCGCGTTCATTTGGTTTTAAAAAATACTTCACATCAACATTTCGCTTACGCAACTCACGTACAAACTGATTTAACTCACTGATGTTTGCACGCTGGTCTTTTGCCCCCTGAAAAATAATTAACGGAACTTTTATTTTATCCGTATGAAATACCGGCGAAATGGCCCTTAACTGATCGGCGTCAGTCTCAGGATTTCCAACCTTTTCGTAGGTCATTTTTAAATATGGTTTAAAAAATGGCGGTGCATCTTTTATAAACGTAAAAAAATTAATAAGCCCATATTGTACAACGGCGCAATTATAAAGCTCAGGATGGAACGATACCCCATACAATGCAGAAAACCCACCAAAGCGACCGCCAAAGATGGCTATCTTTTTAGGGTTGGCTATTTTTTTATCAATAAGCCAGTTTACCCCATCGGTTATATCATCCTGTATTTTACCGCCTACCTGTTTAAAGCCCGCGCTCCAAAAAGCCTTGCCATACCCGGTTGATCCACGGTAATTTACCTGAAAAACGGCATAACCCCTGTTGGCTAAAAATTGTACCTGCTCATCATATCCCCACGAGTCGCGGTTCCAGGGGCCATCATGCGGCATCACCACTATGGGTAAATTGGTGCGTTTGGTGCCCAGTGGTAAGGTCAAATATCCATTTATGAGCAAGCCATCACGTGCTTTATAGGTAATGGGTTRCATAGCACATAACTCATTGGGTACCAAACTTGAATTTATGTCGCCCAGTTTGGTTAGTTTATCTGTATTGGTTTCATACAGATAATAAGAACCGGGGTTGCGGTCGGTATAGGTATTTAAAATGAATTTATTTTCGGCGCTATCCCGGTCTATCACCCGTATTTCGTTACCCTTAAGCTGCGGGCGTTGCTGCAAATTATGGTATATGCGCTCAATAGCCGGTATTAAAAAATGTTTACGCGGCTTTGCTTCTTCCCAACCGGCAAACTCAACCCGCTGTTTGTTCTTTGAATATTCAACATATAATACATYGGCTTTGTTGCAGCTAAAAATTGTTTTTTGCTCCTTACCATCCTCCGCATTGATTTCAACCAGCGCTGTTTTGTCGCGGTTAACGTTTGACAGGGCATAGAAATAGTTTTTTACCCCTGTAAAAGCAATTGGTTTTACCGAGTTCTTAAAATTATTCTCAATAATAGGTTTAAAGGGCGCATTATCATTGGGCCGGTATAAAATGGTTTCGTTTACCCCGTCTGATGATTTAACCAAACGTATTTTACCATCAGCATCCGGAAACCACTCTGTTATATTACCCGGGTTTACCAGGTAAGGTTGCAATTCGCCTGTTTTTATATTAAGGTGGTATATATCAAAATTTGCGGGATCGCGCTTATTCATCCTGATGGTGATCACATCGGGCTGTTGTTTATTGCGGTTAACCAGGCTAACCCGTACCTTTTCCTGCGACAGGATAATGCGCATCTTTTGGGTAGCTACATCAATAGCATACATTTTTAAACTATCATTATCAATAATGTCCTGGCTAAAAATCAGCTGGTTATTATAGGTCCAGAAGTAATCGCCCCGTATCGAATAATCGGTGAACGAGCTTGCCATGCATTCTTTACCATCGGCCAATGATTGTATAAAAAGGTTCTGTTTATCTTTATATGGCTTTAAATAAGAAACATACTTGCCATCGGGCGATATTTTATAAACGCTTTTTTCGGGGGTCTTAAAAAAATCAATTATAGGTATTTGCCTTACCTTATCCTTGCAGGAACATAAGGTGACTATAAAAACAATTAGTAGCAGGTGTTTCAATTGGCCCAGCATGGTGAATTTTCCCCATTTTATTATTCTGGTCAAATTAGTTAAATAACTTAATGTTATCAAAATGTCACTACAATTTTACCCGTTTAAAGCGTTATATGAATATTAAAAGAAACGGCCTAAACTATAAATATTAATTGATTATTTTTGAGCAGATGAGGGCTTTATTCAGTACTATTATTCTTGTTTTTACGATGGCTGCCAGCCTTTTTGCGCAGGATAACGACCTGCTGCTGGCCAAGCAATACAGCACTAACGGCGAAACTCAAAAGGCACTTGAAATATACCAGAAACTGTATAAACAGAATAACGAAGCTTACTACACCTACTACATTAATACGCTGCTAAGCCTTAAAAAATTTGATGAGGCCGAAAGCGCGACCAAAAAACTGGTACGTAAACATCCCGAAGCTCATGAATATCAGATTTTGCTGGGCACGGTTTATACCCAGCAGGGCAACGTTAATAAAGCCGATGCCATATATAACGACCTCATAAAAAACCTGCCTGCCGACCGTAACGAAATATCAAACCTGGCTGGTCAGTTTTACCAGAGCTCAAACCTCGATTATGCTATAAAAATATTTCAGCAGGGCCGCAAAATAATGAATAACAATGAGGCATTTACTTACGAATTGATAAACCTGTACCGCTTTAAAAGAGACAAGATTGCCCTGACCGAAGAGTACCTGAATTTTTTACCCCCGAACCCTAATTTTATTAATCAGGCCGAAAACGCCTTTGCTACCATATATGAGGGCGATAGCGATTATAACATGCTGAAAGGTGCTTTACTAAGGCGGATACAAAAAGACCCGCAGCAAATTATTTATACCGAACTGCTTACCTGGCAGTATATGCAGCAAAAGGAATTTGACCTTGCCCTGAACCAGGCACTGGCTTTAAGCCGCAGGCAAAATGACGATGGCAGCAGTATTTTTGAATTGTGCCGCACCCTTAACTCCAACGAGGCTTATGATGCTGCCATACGTGGATATGAGTTTATTATAAGCAAGGGTAAAACCCTGTCGCTGTATATCCCTGCTAAAATTGAACTGATCAATACAAAAAATTTAAAGGTAACATCGGGCAAATACCTGCCTGCCGATCTGGTAGGGCTTGAACAGGATTATACCGACCTGCTTACCGAATTTGGCCGTAACAACAGCACCGTTTTTGCCATGCAAAAGCTGGCACAGTTACAGGCATTTAAACTGCACAAACTTAAAGAGGCGCAAAAACTGCTGGAGGATGCTGTAAACATCCCCAACATCAGGCCCGAGCTGCTGGCCTCCTGCAAGCTTGACCTTGGCGATGTGTACCTCATCAATAACCAACCCTGGGAGGCTACCCTGCTATACAGCCAGGTTGAAAAAGATTTTCCCAATACCGATATAAACCAGGACGCCAAATTCCGAAACGCCAAACTGGCCTACTATACTGGCGACTTTACCTGGGCCAAAGGACAGCTTGATGTATTAAAGGCCGCCACATCACAGTTAATTGCCAATGACGCGCTTAATTTATTGCTGCTGATAGCTGACAATACCGCTATTGATAGCGTAGGTGGGGCCTTAAAGGTCTATGCCCGGGCCGATCTGCAGATATTTGCTGAACGACCAGATAAGGCCATCATGACATTAGATAGTATTGATAAAAAATTTCCTAAGAACAGCCTGAGCGATGATATCCTGATGTCGAAATCGCGCATTTTGATACAGCAAAAAAACTATAGTGATGTTGTACCGCTGTTAAAAAAAATAGCCGATGAACACCCCAACGACCTATGGGCTGATGATGCCGTTTTTATGCTGGGCGATATTTATGATAATCGCCTTAATGATAAAGCCAGCGCCAAGGTATGGTATCAGAAAATTATAACCAACTATCCCGGCAGCCTCTGGATAAATGAAGCCCGCAAACGTTTCAGACTGTTAAGGGGCGATAAGGCGGATTCGTAGATGGTTTATTGGTTCACTTGTTCATTAGTAAATTAGTAAATAGTTCATTAAGCATGGTTATAATTCATGCCATTCAACCAATGAACTAATGAACCATTTAACTATTTTTGCACCACGATGATTGTATATAACGACACTATAATAATTGATGAAAGCATTCATGACGAATGGCTTAACTGGATCAGAACTGTTCACATACCTGCTATAATGGCTACCGGCTGTTTCAGCTCGTATAAAATATTAACGGTTATCGACTCACCTAACGAGGGCGTTACCTACTGCATTCAATATAATGCCGATAGTATTGAACAGTTTCAACAATACTACATGAACCACCTGCACAAGTTCCAGGGCTTCCACCAGGAGCGTTTTGACGAAAAGTTTGTGATGTTTAATACGTTAATGGAGGTAGTGGAGTAAAGGATTTAAAATCACCCTATCCTCTACCCTCTCTGTATTCAACACTCTTCGCGCGTCATTGCTTCGTACCTCGCAATGACACGCGGTTAAATAAACAAAAAAGGTGCTTCTTCCGAAGCACCTTTTTTGTTTATTTGGTGATGAGGTTATATAACTCATCCAGTTTTGGCGTCAGCACAATTTCAATGCGCCTGTTTTTGGCGCGGGCCTCGTTGGTAGGCGCCGGGTCAATGGGCTGGAACTCGCTTTTACCGGTAGCGGTTAAGCGATGTGGGTCAACCTTTTCAACTTCGGTTAAATAGCGTGTTACTGATGTGGCGCGTAAAACGCTCAGGTCCCAGTTGTCTTTGATCTGGCCCAGGTTTATTACTTTCTTATCGTCGGTATGGCCTTCAATGGCCATGTTAATGTCTGCTTCCTTATTCAGCACAATGGCCAATTGCTTCAGGGCCGCTTTACCCTTATCGTCAATAATAATACTACCCGATGGGAACAGCAGCTTATCTGCGAGTGAAACATATACCTTACCGTTGCGTATATCAACTGTTAAGCCACTTTGCTGAAAGCCGAGCAATGCCTGCTGCAATTTATTTTTAAGTGCGTTAGCTGCTTCATCCCGTTTACGCAAAATATCTTCCACCTCTTTTAAACGGGCCTCACGCTTTTCCAGGTCGGCAGCCAAACGTTTCAATTTTGATGAACTGGTGCTAAGGTTACTGTTCAGCGTACTGTTGTTATTCCTCAGATTAGCTAACTCCCGGTTCAGGCGCATAGTATCGGCCTTTAACTGAAAAACCTGGGTTTCCAGTGTTTCGGTACGAGTGGTTAATGAATCGCGCTCAGCTATAAGTGCTTTATATGCCTTCGGCGACATGATCTTACAGGAATAAAAGCTAAAGCAAACAACAACGGCTAACAGATAATATTTGATCTTCATTGTAATATTGGGTTTAAATATATTAGGCAAGGGCATTTCTTAAAAACACATTAAGCGGGTATATGTGGCTGCATACCCCGGCTATTTGTGCTGCAATGTTACTTTTAGTCATCTCTTTGTCGGTCAGTTTGTGCCAGGCAATAAAGCTTTTAAGCTTCAACAGGTCGATGTTCTCATTATCGGCACTATATTCCCGCGGGACAGATTTTAATTGCTCCTGCTGCTTAAAATCGCCAAATAACCTAATAAATTCCTTGTCATCAATGATCTGTCGCAGATCATGGGCATTATAATCAATTTCCTGACGTATAGCTTTTAGGTGCGCTGCCTCGGGCAACCAATATCCACCGGCAATAAACGAGTTACCATCGGGCTGTATCTGCAAATAGTATTCGGCGCCGCCTAACTTTAAACCTTGTGTAGGCAGGCTTATACCAAAGTTAGTTTTATAAGGTGTTTTATCTTTTCTGAAACGGATATCACGGTAAATGCGCATCACACATTTTTTTGGGTCGAGCGCCTCGTCAATAGCGGGATCAACCTTATGCATCTCCTTTAGCAATTGGGCGGTAAATTCAATAACGTTTTCGCGGGCCTTATCGTAACGCGCCTTATTGTCTAAAAACCATTCGCGGTTATTGTTATTAGCAAGATCTTTTAAAAATTCAAGACTTTCCTGGTGTATCATCGGTATCTAAATAGGGCTGATAATGTATTTTGGGTGATAACCAATATAATAAAAGCACACGCGAATATCTGAAATTTATAGGTGCAAGTGCAAAGCAACCTAAAATTATGACACTTAAATACAACCAGGGCGAATCGGAGTTATGAGTTATCAGGTAGGTAAGCCAGGCAAGGCCCAATGCTTCGCCTACGTTTAAGGCATAGCTTACATACATGGCGGCATAAAAATAGCCCGGTTCAATTTCAAAGTGCAAATTGCAATGCGGGCAGTTGAGGTTTATCCTGTTCGAAAAACTATAAGCCCCTCCCTGAAACATATCCCCCCTGCGGCATCTTGGGCATTTACAGTGAAGCATGGCCCATGATTTTGGCGTTTGAGGCATAATATTGTACATTAGGTGTGGGTCGGGTACGGGACCGTGGTTCGAGGGGTGTGGTTCGTGGTACATAATAAACATTACACCAACCCGACAACCCGAAACACGAACCTTAGTTCAGGTGCAGTCTTTCTTTACGTATGTTGATATCAACGTTTTTACGGCGATACTTTTTGTACCAGATAAAGCCAACAATACCTACCGCAAAGTATGGTGCACCCAATAAAAATAAAATACCATTGTTTAAGCCTTTTGCTTTATTACCCCCCGACTGAGTATTGGTTTCGACAGTGGCGGCACATTGCGCGCATTGAGCTTTTACAGGTTGCCTGCTGCAAACCAAAAGGCCCAGGGCAAATACAAACAATATAATTTTAAAACCCGTTTTCATATGAACAAAATTAACTAAATATTAATTAAAAAGAGTCTTATTATAAAATTCCGACACATGGAACCATTTTTAATTAGTCTTTTTTGTCAGGTGCCGCTTGAACCATTTCCCTTACTGATAGCCAACCTGTCGGGCTACTTTTATCACGTACATAAACAACCATCGAGCGTCCTCTGCTTATCACCGGATCGCCCCCGGCTTTTGGCGTAGTTTTAATTGAAAAAATAGCTGTTTGTACTGCTGTTTCGCCATTAAAAATAGTGCTTTCTACCGTGTTTTCAATAAATTCAACCTTTGAGTTCTTAAACCAATCAGCGGCCCCTTTTTCTACAACAGCATTTCCGGTTACAACATTATTTCCCCCAAAGTATTTTACAACATCGGGATGGTGTAATTTGGCTACCAACGCAACATCCCCTTTAGCAAATGCTTCCCTAATCGCTAATGTTGCTTTCTCTAAAGATTTTCTATCATCCTCTGAACCATTTAAATTTTGCGCACTGACCCTAACTGTTAAGAGAACAATACAGAACAGCTGCAATAAAATTCTCATACTGTATTTCATAAGCTTTTGGAATTTAAAACATAAAGTAAGTTTTAGAACGTTAACACTTTAGTCTACTGCCTTGAGTTTTTAACCCGTAGTATACCTGGTTTCAGCTTTCGGTTGAATTTAAATTCAAACAAGCCACGAGATTTATCTGCTGTATCCTGTGGCTTCATTATTTAAAATATTGCTGTTTCTGTCTCTAAAAATGATAATACGGCTGTATCATCAAATAAACAATAACACCGCTGGCCGTAACATATAACCATATAGGGAACGCCCATCTTACCAGTTTCTTATGTTTGGCCACCTGCATTTGTAAGCCGCGGTAAAAACTCAGCAAAATAAGCGGTAAAACACCTGCGGCAAGCACAATGTGCGGTACTAATATGCTTAGATATAAGGTGCGCATACCACCTGCCGCGGCACGTTCTGCCGGTGAAAGTACACCGTCGAAATTAGTATCGCCGTACAGGGTATCAGTACGCATCAGGTAGTGGAACAGGATGTACGATACCAGGAATAACGACGACAAACAAAATGTAATGATGTTAAGTCTTTTATGAACTTTTATATTGCCCTGTTTTATAAAATATAATGAGGTAAGCAACAGTATGGTGCAGGTACCATTCAGTGCGGCATTAAGCATGGGCAAATAAGGTGTAAATGCCGGGGCAACCGCGGGCCCGGGGATGAGGTGCCGGTTTAAAACAATAACTACTGTTATTACAAATATGGTAACTGCCGCAACAAAGCGGAATATAAATTTATCAGTCATTCTTTTAAGATTCAGGAATCAAGACAAAAGAGTCAAGATTCATTTTTTGTTTTATCATTAGTGTAAGCATCCCTTATGCTGGTTCTTGATTCTTACATCTTGTTTCTTATGTCTAATACAAGGCTTTATCAACTTTGCGCAACTCTTCGGCTATTAATACTTTAATTTCGTCAGTAAGGCGGTTAATATCATTGGTATTAGCGCCCGAGTAATACCCCCTGATGCGTTTATCCTGATCAATCAGGATCAGCTTGTCGCTGTATATGTAATCGTCATCACCGGCTTTCAGGGCATCAACCAAAAACCCTTTGCGGGCCAGGCTGTAAATAGATGTGGTATCACCCGTTAAAAACAACCAGCGGTTTGACGCGGGTTTCAGGCTATCGGCATATTTCTTTAAAACAGTGGTTGAATCATGCTGCGGATCAACCGTGATGGAGGCGAAGTACACCATCTTGTTTTTCATATATGTTTCGGCCAGGTAGCCCAAATTTCTGTTAATGGTGGTGCACACTGCCGGGCAATGTGTATAAAAGAAGCTTGCTACAAATATTTTCCCTTTAAAAGTGGTCTCAGATACCGGCTTGCCGTTTTGATCAGTAAGGTCAAAAGCAGGCAGTTTATGGTAAATAGTATCCGGAATAAACTTGCCGTGAAACTTGTGACCAGTTTTGGCTACCACCTTTGGCCCGTAAATGGCCAGCGGTTTATACCTGTTTTTACCTTTAGCGGTAAGTAAATAATACAAAAATCCTGGTACTGCTAATATGAGCACCAGGATTATAATTTTTTTCCATATAGCGGCCTTCATTATCCCCGCAGGTTAACCCAATGGTGGCTCTCGTTAGTAAGTACCAGGATTAAACCGATTATAAATAGTATGGGCACTATAATGGCTAATGCTAAACCAATTTTCTCGAACTTTAAGTGCATAAAGTACGCAACGATATAAAATGCCTTAAACAGTGTTAAAACGATATAAACCGGATTTGCATATTGTATTGGAACAATGCCTTTTGGTACCAGTAGCAGTGCTATAATAAACTCAACTGCAGTAATAGCAGACAAGATAAGAGCCACTTTTACTATCCTTCCCTTGGTCATTGTTTGATGTTCGCCCTCTTCGTGGTGAACTTCTTGTGATTCTGCTGACATATATAATTTTTTTATACTAAGTAAAAGAATGTAAATACAAATACCCAAACCAGATCAACAAAGTGCCAGTAAAGACCTACTTTTTCGATCATTAAATAGCTGCCGCGTTTTTCGTAAGTACCCAACAATACATTAACAGTAATGATGATATTGATAATTACCCCCGTAAATACGTGGAAACCATGGAAACCTGTTATGGTAAAGAATAAATTAGCAAATTCCTGAGCGGTCATGTGCCTTGCAGCTTCGGTACCACCTTCGTTAAAGAACTTTCCTAATTCCTCAAGCGCTGGCGTACTTCCCCACCAAAAACCTTCATGATGCAGGTGAGCCCACTCTAAAGCCTGGCATCCCAGGAACATAAAGCCGCCAATTACGGTAGCTATCATCCACCAGATAACTTCTTTTTTTGCATTACGATGGCCGGCCTCAACAGCTAATACCATGGTAACGGAACTAAGAATAAGGATAAAGGTCATTATACCCACGAAAACTAACGGCGCACCGCTATCAAGTAAACCGGGTACCGATTGGAAAACTTTATCTGCCGCTGGCCATACGCTTGCGCTGAAACGCAATGAGCCGTAAGAAATTAATAATGACGAAAAGGTAAATGCATCCGAAAGGAGAAAAAACCACATCATTATTTTTCCGTACTCAACATTGAAGGGAGATCTCCCTCCAGACCACGGAGTTGTTTTTACTTCATCAATTTGTGATACTGTTGTACTCATTTGTACTTAAATAATGGGTGTATTAATTTTGGTTCAAAAGTAAAAAAACATACAGATAAATCCATATAATTCCGAGAAAATGCCAAAAAATAGAAGTCATTTCCATTTTATACAAGTTCCGTACCTGTGGAATGTTCCTGTATGTGCCCCTAAGGGTATTCAATAGTAACAATATAGCTGCAATTATGTGTAATAAATGCATCCCTGTAAATATATAAACAAACGAGCGCGACGCGTTGGGATCCGTTAAGTATATATTCATTTTATACGTTAACACATACCACGCATATAGCTGGATTATAAAAAAGGCTGCACCTAAAGCAAATGTGAGCCATAAAAACATGCGTTGTTTGGCAAACTGCAATCCCTTTGCCGCCTTTTGCGCTAAAAACAAGGTAATACTGCTTAATATAATAACAGCAGTACTGTATTTAAATGCATCGGGCATAATTACATTAAGGCCATGCCCCCTGCCCCCGCTGTAAACGATAAACCCGCTGGTTAAAGCCGCAAAAAACATAAATGATGTGAATATAAAGATCCACATGTTAAACTTTTTGGGAGCCAGATCAAGCCTGTCGTTATTCTTTTGTATCTGAGCCATCATTTCACTTTTCCTATAAAATCAAATAAAAACATTAATTGCACTATGGGCAAATACATAAACGAGCCAAACATTAATTTGCGGGCCGATTCTATTTGCCGTGTGCGTAGCAAGCCAAAAGCCTGGTACAAGAATATTAAACTACATATTAAGGATACCCCGGCTAACCAATAACCTCCATGATGATAAAAATATGGTAATAAACTAACGGGTAACAATATTAATGTAAATATAAAGGTAATTACTGCACTTCCTAAATTGCGGTTACCCGTTGGCAGCAACCTGAAGCCGGCCAGCTTATAATCATCATCTAAAACCCAGGCAATGGCCCAAAAATGCGGAAATTGCCATACAAACTGTATCGCGAACAGTATTAAGGCTATCTCATCAATTCTACCATTCGGCTGAGCGGCCACATAGCCAATAAGCGGTGGCAATGCGCCCGGTATGGCCCCCACAAACACGGCAATCGGCGATTTACGCTTTAACGGCGTGTATGCAAACGCGTATAACAAAATAGAGAATACCGATAACAATCCGGTTAACAGGTTAAGGCTCCCTAATAAATAGGTTCCGGCCATACCCATGCCCAATCCTAAAACCAGTGCCTGCCCGGTGGTCATTTTTCCTGACGGGATAGGGCGGTCCATGGTACGCTTCATCAGCTTATCCAGGTCCTTTTCAATGATCTCATTAAAAGCATTAGCTGCTGATGTTACCAAAAAGCCCCCTACAATAAGCTTTACCCAGTTTACCCAATCAATATGGCCGTTTGCTCTGCTACCTATCAAAAATGATATGGAAGCCGAAAACACCACTAAAAAAGTGAGCCTTAATTTGATCAGCTTCGAAAAATCACTCCACTTCATTTACTTATTCCCCTAACGTTAACTGACCTATGTAAATTTAAAAGCAAATAAAACTGCGCCCCAAATATCAAACTTGCTAAAACAATATGTGCTGCCTGTGCAAATGGCGGCAAGGCCCAGTATGATAATAATATCCCAGTAACAATCTGCAGCATGATCATCAAAAAAGTGAAGCTCATTAACTGCTGGTGTATAGAGTGTCTGCTAAAACGCTTGCGCACCAAAGCATACAACAATACATTAATAACAAATATCAATATGGCCATATCGCGGTGACGCAAAAATATATCGCCTGCGCTCATGATCCAATTGTTACGGTAGCCGCCTTGAAAATGGGCTGCTACAGCGTCAATTTTTTCACGTACCTCTGTACCAAAAGCTATCTGCAAAATGCTTAATATCAAGGTAATAAAAGTAACTACATATATGAGCGGACTGGTATTTAATACACTGTTGCCCAGTACTTTTGCCTGATGATAGGTATATATCAGTATGGCTAATATAGCCAGTGCAAGCAGCATGTGTACCGTAACTATCCAAGCAACCAAATTAGTTGATACCACAATTGACCCAAGCCAAGCCTGAAAGCCAACCAGTATTACGTTAAATATGCTTAAAAGAGCTATTCTCTTACTGCTTTTCCAATAGCTAAAGGCATATACCGCAGATAACAACAGGAAAAGTCCGGATATGGCGCCAATTAAGCGGTTAATATATTCCGTCCAGGTTTTGCTGGCATTAAATTCTTCGGGTACCAATATCGATCTGTCGTCGCGGATACGTTTGGCCAGATCACTATAACCAAATACATCCAGTGTTTTAGCAAAACGCTGATTTTTGGCTAAGCGCTGGTCAACATATTTTTGCTTATAGTCTTTAGGCAGATCGGCGCTGGATACAGGAGGAATATACCTGCCAAAACATTTAGGCCAATCGGGGCATCCCATTCCAGAACCTGAACTACGCACAACGCCACCTGCCAGTATCAGAACAAAAAGCAGAATGATTGTTATGAGATTGATTTTCTGGAACCTATTTTTAGATGCGGATATGCTCATTTAAATGTTTCTAAAAATTTAGGGTACGATGTTAAGCCTGAAGGCTAAGTCTTAAGTTCTGAGTTGTTACTGAGAACTTAAGACTCCCGACTTAAGACTTAACACGGTACCCTAAAAGATCAGATAAGTATTAAAATTATTTTACTTGCTCGTTTGCTTTCAGCGTACTTGTAAATTTGTTAAGCTCCTCTAAACCTGCAGGGTTATCTTCAAAATCATGAGGAAGATTTGAGCTCATGGTTTGTGAAAAAGGAACTGTTTGAGGTATAAAGTCATGTTCGGCACCTGGCTTACTGTAATCATAAGGCCAACGGTAAACAGTTGGTATTTCGCCTGGCCAGTTACCGTGTAAATGCTCAACTGGTGTTGTCCATTCCAGGGTATTTGATTCCCATGGATTTTGAGTAGCCTTTTCACCAATGAATATAGAAGATATAAAGTTGTATATGAAAGCCACCTGTGCACAAGCTGCCATAATAGCCGCCCATGTAATAAAGGTATTTACTGTTAACCAGCGTTGCATGCTTACAAACTCGGTAAAGGCGTAGTAACGGCGAGGTACACCATCTAAACCCATAAAGTGCATTGGGAAAAACACCAGGTAAGCACCAATAAAGGTTAACCAGAAGTGCAGATAGCCCAATTTCTCGTCCATCATTTTACCAAACATTTTAGGGAACCAGTGATAAACACCTGCAAGCATACCAAATATAGCTGCCGAACCCATTACCAGGTGGAAGTGGGCCACAACAAAATAAGTATCGTGCAGGTTAATATCCAACGCAGCGTTACCCAGGAATATACCGGTTAAACCACCTGATATAAAGAATGACACCATACCAATAGCAAACAACATAGCAGGAGTAAACCTGATGTTACCGCGCCATAAAGTAGCCAGCCAGTTAAATGTTTTTACCGCCGATGGTACCGCGATGATCAATGTAGTGATCATGAACACGCCACCAAGGAAAGGGTTCATACCGGTTACAAACATGTGGTGTCCCCATACAATGAATGATAATACGGTGATACCAATAAGTGAGTAAACCATGGCATGGTAACCAAAGATAGGTTTACGTGAGTTTACCGACATTACCTCAGATGAGATACCCATTGCCGGCATAATTACGATGTATACCTCAGGGTGCCCCAGGAACCAGAATAAATGCTGGAACAGGATAGGGCTACCACCTTCATAAGGTTGCTGCACACCGTTCAATACAATATCTGACAAGTAAAAGCTGGTACCAAAACTGCGGTCAAATATCAATAACACCACACCTGCAACTAATACAGGAAATGCCAGGATACCTAAAATGGCAGTAAGGAATAAAGCCCAGATAGTTAAAGGCATTTTCCAAAGGTCCATACCTTTTGTACGCATGTTTAATACGGTACTTACATAGTTGATACCACCCATTAATGATGATGCCACAAACATTACCATACTAATGAGCCACAACGTCATACCCATCCCGGAACCCGGCATGGCTTTTGGCAATGCCGATAATGGCGGATAAATGGTCCACCCACCGCTGGCAGGCCCCTTTTGAACTAAGAAAGACGATAGCATAACCACACTGGCCAAAAAGAAGAACCAGTATGACAGCATGTTCATGAATGGCGAAGCCATATCACGTGCGCCTACCTGAAGAGGTATCAATAAGTTGGCAAAAGTTCCGCTCAACCCGGCTGTTAATACAAAGAATACCATGATGGTACCGTGTATGGTAACCAGCGACAGGTAAAAATCGGCGCTTATACGTCCGTTAGGTGCAAAACGACCTAACAGTGTTGTTAACAAAGGGAATGTTTTATCAGGATAAGCTAACTGGATCCTGAACAGAATAGATAATATCATTGCAATAACTGCCATGGTGATCCCTGTGATCAGGAATTGTTTGGCAATCATTTTATGATCCATGCTAAATACGTATTTAGACAGGAAAGATTGATTATGATGATGTTCGTGACCGTGATCGTCGTGATGTGCTACTCCGTGGTCGTGAACTGCTAATGTTGACATATCGCTTATCTTAATTCTTATATTAATTATTTAACGCTAACCTATTTTGTGACTCTGTTTTTTGCTGACCAGCTGCGGCAAAATGCAGCTCCTTTCTTAACGCATCAGTTAAATAAGGTTTTTGTCTTGATAACCATGACTGGTATTCGGCTTCGCTAACAACACGAACAATTTTTTGCATGTTGTAGTGACCGCCACCGCATATTTTATTGCAATAAACTAAGTATTCAAATTTAGGGTCGTCTGTTTTTCTGCGCATATCCGCAGTAGTAATGGTTGGGGTAAATTTAAAAAAGGTAGGCAATCCCGGTACCGCATTAAGCTGAACTCTGAAATGCGGCATGTAAACGCTATGTATTACATCCTGTGCCTGTATATTTAACCTAACTGACTTGTTAACGGGCAAATACATGGTATCGGCCGAAAGATCATCAAAGCTGCTTTTCTTTTTAAAATTAACACCTAATTTATTTGCAGCAGTTACAAACGTGAAGTTTTTAGGGCCCAATTTTCCGTCTTTACCTGGGTAACGTATTTCCCATGCAAACTGGTGACCAGTAATATCAACATTTATATCACCATCAACGTCAGTAGTGTTCATGATCTTTTGCCAGGTGAAGAAGCCAAACACAACCAATACGGTTAAAACAATAGCTGGTGCTATGGTCCATACTTTTTCAATGGTATTGTTATGTGGCAAAAAGTGAGCCCGGCGTTTTTCAGAATGCCTGTATTGAAATAAAAATCCAAACAATAATATCTGGGTGATAAAAAATACGATCATGGTTAAAACAGTAGTGATGGTAAACATCTCATCAATTTTAACACCATGAACAGATGCCGCCTCGGGCAGGGTCATGCTTCCCTGTACTGTAAACGACCAGTAAGCGCCATATAATCCGGCTAATAAGAACACCAGGCAAACTACAGCCATTACGGTATTCCACTTAAGGCCTTTTTTGCCCTGTATCTGAAGTGTCAGATCGTATATTTTAAGAATTTTACCTACTACGGCTACTCCAAGGCATACCAGGAAAAATAGCAGCAAATAATAGGCAACACCTGTCCAGTCAACCTGTGGGGCTTCGGGTTGCCCGGTTGCACTTGCAGCTGCTTCAGTTTGCGCCATCAGCAGGTTTGTACCCAGGAGCATAAACGCAGCGAAGAACGATAGTAATGTTTTAGAATTTATAAATTTTCTGAATCCCATTTTAATGTCAGTTTGGTATTCTGTATTTTGTTGCAAAAATAACAATTATTATATGTGATGATGAAGGCTCTCCTGCAGGAACGGATGTTTTTTAGGAATAAGCGATTTGAATTTGCTTAACGCATTCAACGTCAGGAAAATAAATAACCCGCCAAAGCCTATAAAAACACCAAGCTCAATCAAGCCAATTTCTGTATACCATTCAGACTGCGGACCTACGGTACCAGGCATTATCATTATAAAATAATCAAGCCAGTGACCCACTACTAAGATCCAGCAAGTAGCTCTCAATACCCGGGTAACACGTTTTGAATCGCGGGACATGATGATCAGCAATGGAGCCATAAAGTTTAAAATAATAACTAACCAGAACCATGGTTTAAATTCAGGCTCCCATCTTCTGAAGAAATAAACAGACTCTTCAGGTAAGTTAGCGTAATAAATAAGCAGGAACTGTGCAAACCAAACATAGGTCCAGAATATAGAGAAACCAAATATTAACTGGCCCAGGTTATGCAGGTGATCTTGTGATACCCATTCCATATAACCTTGTTTCCTCAACCAAATTATCATTAAGGTAATGATTGATAAACTGCTTACCCACATGGCGGCAAAGTTATACCAGCCAAACATGGTTGAAAACCAATGCGCCTCTAATGACATAACCACATCAAAAGAAAATATTGGTTGGGTAAATCCAAAGATCACCAGGAACGCTGCCGAAATGGTAAAGCTTTTTCTGTAGTAAAATAAGCCGCCCAGTTCATCTTCTGTTTCAGAATATTTTGCAAGTAACCAGCCAAAAATGCTATAGCTACCTAAAAATGCTATTAAACGGATAAAAAAGAAAGGCACATTTAAGAAACCTGATTTGCCCGCTAAAATGGGGTCGTAGTTTTCGCTGCCCGGTGTAGTAACACCTTGCGCGTGCCATATTTTATATAAAAAGGGAGCAACAACCTGCTTGCCTTCTACTTCGGTAGTATGAGTTAAGGTTAAACCTGCTCCTATTATAACTAATAATATAACAGCTGCTATAGGCAGTACCCTGGCAAATGCCTGTGGTACACGCAGCAAAGAAGCAGACCAGCCAGCCTGAGCTACATATTGTAAAGCGCAGAAAAATACACCGGCTGTACAAACACAGGCAAAGTAGTAACCCATCAGCAATAAATTGGCAAATGTACGTTCACCGTTACCGGTTAAAAAGCCACCGGCTATGGTTATAACACCAATAACTATGGCTGCTATGCTCAATGTTTTTGCCTGTCCGGTAAATTCAAATTGCTCGTCAAAACTATTATGAGTCTTCATTCAATTCTAATTCTTATAAAGTTTGTAAATGGTGAACATACATGATCACTTTCCAGCGTTCCTGAGGATCAAGCTGCGAAGCGTAAGATCCCATTGCATTTACACCGTAAGTAATGGTATGATATATTTTACCGTCTGTTAAGTCTTTCATAGCGCCACCACGTGATGACTGGCCTTTTGAGTATGATGGCGGAGCAGGATATCCGTGCTGCACTACCAAACCATCGCCCTGACCATCAGCACCATGGCATGGTGAGCAAAAATGCTCAAACAAAACTTTGCCATCTTTATAGTTAGCCTGGGTTTGGGCAATTACGGTTTTCACCTCAACGCTTGCCAGCTCGTAGCCATCTTTTGTGTTCGGATAATCAAACTTTACAAAACCCACGGGTATTGTTCCGGCTGGTGGCACCTGCGCTGTTTTTCCGTCCTTAAAATTCGGATTCTTCTGATCCGGATCGTATGCGAGATGCTCATACATATTAGGGGCGTACTCCCATCCGGTACTCCTTTTATCTTTGCACGATGTAACTACAATCGAAGCTGCGATAATGATAACTATTGTTCCTAATATTCTAAATTTATTCATAGCTAACATATTTTCTGTCGTTATGCTTAACTTCACTTGCTCCGGCTTCTTTTAATATACTGTTAATATCTTCGTGTGGTGTGTTTCCTTTAGCGTCAATAGCAATTACAAACTTATCGTTAGTCGCCCGCAGGTCCATTACCCTTGGCGCTCGGCCCGGGAAAAGGTGCGTTGCAAAAAAGAAGGTAAATGCCATACCAAATGAGGCAAACAACACCGTCCACTCAAAGGTTACCGGGATAAAATCCGGAATAGGAAAGTAGTTCTTACCCCCAATATCCATTGGCCAGTCATGTGCCAGGAAGTAGTAAACCAACGTAAAGATGGTTGTACCGCCCATACAGCCAAACATAAAAGCTGCATAACCTAATCTTGAATCCTTGATACCCAGTTTGGCATCAATACCGTGTATAGGCATCGGCGTGTAAACGTCGTAAATAGGAATACTATTTTTTTGTAGTTTATCGATCCCGTGCATCATGTCATCGGGATCATCAAAAATGCCTAATATAAATTTAGTGCTACTCATCAGTTATTGTACTTTTTCGTATTCAGAATGGTCAATACTATCAAACTTGATCAAATTTTCTTTGTAGAACTCTACTTCAGCTGGCTGCAGATGGTCGCTTTCGGCTATTAATTTCTTCTTAGCCTGCTCACTTGAGCTCTTCAGCAATAGTTTTACTTCGGCCATAGCTACAGAAGGTAATACCCTTATAAACAACAGGAACATCGTAAAGAACAAACCTATTGATCCAATAAATACGCCTACATCAATCCAGGTTGGGTAAAACATAGCCCAGCTTGATGGAAGGTAATCACGGTGTAATGAAGTTACAATGATCACAAAACGCTCAAACCACATACCTATGTTTACAATGATGGATAATACCCATGAAATGGCGATGTTGGTCCTTACTTTTTTCGACCACATCATTTGGGTCATCAATACGTTACAGCCATACATCATACAGGCAGCCCACCAATACGGACCAATAAACCTGTTTAAGAAAGTGTATTGCTCATATTCGCCGCCAGAGTAGTAGGCTATAAAGAACTCGGTAATGTACGCTACACCTACCACTGAACCCGTTACCAGAATAATTTTATTCATGGATTCGATGTGGAACATGGTAATATAGTTTTCCAATCCTAATACTTTACGGGTTACCAGCAACAGTGTTTGCACCATGGCAAACCCTGAGAAGATAGCTCCCGCAACGAAATAAGGAGGGAAAATGGTAGTGTGCCATCCTGGTTCAAGCGATGTGGCAAAGTCCATTGATACAATGGTGTGTACCGATAATACCAGTGGTGTTGATACACCTGCTAATATTAATGATACAGTTTCAAAACGCTGCCAGGTTTTAACAGAACCGGTCCATCCGAATGATAATACCGAATAAATGCGGCGGCGTAAACCTGTAGCACGGTCACGGATGGTAGCGATATCAGGCAATAGACCTGTGTACCAGAATACCAATGAAACCGAGAAGTAAGTTGATATCGCGAATACGTCCCAGATAAGCGGTGAGTTAAAGTTAACCCATAAAGAACCGTACTGGTTTGGTAACGGAAGCGAGTAAAGCGCCATCCAAGGGCGGCCCATGTGAGCGCCGATATAAGTGGCCGCGCAAATTACCGCGAAGATGGTCATGGCCTCGGCCGAGCGGTTGATGGAGTTACGCCAGTTTTGACGGAACAGTAACAATACAGCCGATATAAGCGTACCGGCGTGACCAATACCTACCCACCATACGAAACCGGTAATGTCCCAGGCCCATCCTACTGTTTTATTTAGTCCCCATGATCCAATTCCATACCAAAAGGTGTAGCTGATGGAAAATATCCAAAGCATTGCGCCTAAGGATGCCACTGTAAAACCGATCCACCAGGCTTTTCCTGGCATATTTTCTACGGGGCGCAATATATCGTCAGTGATCTGACCATAGGTAATGTCCTTACCCGTTATTAACGGTTCCCTTATTATTGATTCACTATGAGATGCCATATATTTTAATCTCTGTATATAAAAATTTTAAGCCTCTAATTCAGATACATTTCTAACTTTTACCTGGTAACCTATACCTGGCTGTACGTTTAATTCTTCAAGCACATAGTAAGTTCTTTCGCTCTTCAATGCTTTTGAAACTTCCGAGTTAGGGTCATTCCTGTTACCGAAAACAATAGCGTTTGCTGAACATGTTTGCTGACAAGCAACCTTGATCTCGCCATCTTTAAGCGGGCGTTTTTCAATTTTAGCTTTTAATTTACCAGCTTGTATACGTTGAACGCACATGGAGCATTTTTCCATTACCCCACGGAAACGGGTTACAACATCTGGGTTTAATACCAGTTGTGTATGCTCATTGTTCAGGTAGTTATCAAAACGTGAATCGTTCCAGTAGTTAAACCAGTTAAAGCGGCGTACTTTGTATGGGCAGTTATTTGCGCAATAACGTGTACCTACACAACGGTTGTATGCCATTTGGTTTAAACCTTCTGATGAGTGAACGGTAGCCAATACCGGGCAAACTGTTTCGCAAGGCGCGTGATCACAGTGCTGGCAAAGCATTGGCTGGTGTACTACTGTTACATTATCAAAGTTATCCAGTTTGGCAATTTCATACTCTTCGGTAACTGATTCTGCTTTACCTTCTTCTTTGTAGCTGTAGTAACGGTCAATACGTATCCAGTGCATTTCGCGACGGCGGCGTACTTCGTCTTTTCCTACTACAGGGATGTTATTTTCGGCGTTACAAGCTACCACGCAGGCACCGCAACCGGTACAGGCGTTAAGGTCAATAGCCATAACCCAGTCATAAACAGGGCGGTCATGGCTTGGTATATCCCATAAGCTTTCTTTATCGTAGTCTTTATGGCCACCCTCGTTTCCGCTGTGCGCGGCAGGGTTCTTTTTGTATTCAGTAAATGTAGCTTCGCGTATTACACTGCGACCCTCATAAGAGTGGTGCGTTTGTGTTTGCGCAAGCGGCGATTTAATACCTGTATCGCTAAATGATGAAACCGCGGTAGTTTGGAATGTTCCGTTACGGAAGCTGTAGAAAGGGAATGCGTTTTTACCCACATTATCACCTACCGGACCAGCATTTGTACGGCCGTAACCAAGTGCTATAGAGATGGTCCCCTGTGCCTGGCCTGGTTGAGCCAATACAGGTACATCAACGGTATAGCCATTTGCTTCAACTTTAATTACATCACCTTCCTGCAGTTTCAATTTCTTGATATCGGCAACAGAAATAGCAGCATAGTTATCCCAGGTAACTTTCGATACCGGATCAGGCAATTCCTGTAACCATGGGTTGTTGGCACGTTTACCATCGCCAATTGCCTGAGATTGATAAACCTGTAATTCGTATTTACCATCAGGAGCAGTAAGTGAGCTGCTGTGGCTTAAAATAGTTTGCGCAACACCGTTCAAATCGCGGTTAAAGGTATAAGTACCCGGGGTATTAGCCGGTGTTAGGATGAAACCTGTTTGCAGCACGGTTTCCCAGCCTTTTTGGCCAGATAAACCACCTTTTGGAAGCAGGTTAGTGTTCCAGTTATTGCGTACATAGGTGTAATAATCCTTAACAGCATTATCAGACCATATTAATAAGCTATGCTCAGCCTGGCGGGTATTATAAACCGGGTTAATGGTTGGCTGTACAACGGTATAGTAACCTTCAAGCGCATTGGCATCACCCCATGATTCCAGGTAATGATGGTTTGGCGCAATTACATTTGATAAGCCGGCTGTTTCATCATTATGATCAGCAAATGATACTTTTAAACGCACTTTGTTAAGCGCGGCTTTAAAATCAGCTCCTTTAAAGTAATCATAAGCAGGGTTAACATTCAGGAATAATACTGCTGCTACATCGCCACGGCTCAATTCATTTACAAACTCAACAAACTCAGCATCGTTACCGGCATATTGTTTTGATGGGTTATCCAGATCAATAGTAGTACCATAACTGCCCAGTTGGGAGTTGATGGCATTAACCAAAATCTGTGTAGCTACGTCATTTGAACCTGCAACAACCAAGGCTTTTCCTTTGGCAGCTACTAATTCTTTTGCCGCGATAGTAATCGCGTTATCGGCTGATTTATTTGCTAACTTTTTTGAACCCGGTAAAGTAGTACCTGAAATAGCATTGTAAAGACTGATCAGCGCGATACCTTCTTCAGATGGTTTGATTGGGATACGAACGTCGGCATTGGTACCGGTTAAGCTCATACCACTTTCAAACTGGATGTGGCGCGACATCTTTTTGTTTACAAGCGATTTATTATTACGGTTTGATACATACTGGCGGGTAAACTCCTCGCCCGAGATCCATGTTCCAAGGAAATCAGCGCCAAAGCTTACAATTACATCGGCCTTATCAAAATTGTAATGAGGTAATACCGCTTTACCAAAGCTATTTTGGTTAGCCTGTATAATACCTGTATAAGATATAGCGTCGTAAGTAATATGTTTAGCGGTTGGGTAAGCCGTAATAAAATCGGCAATAACCGCTAAAGTAGATGGGCTGTTAATGGTTGATGTTACTAAGCGGATGTTTTTGCCAGCTGCTTTAATAGCGGCAAGTTCTTTGATCACAAAAGCATCAATTTCGTTCCAGCCGGCATCGGTGCCATTTAATTTTGGATCTTTTAAACGGTTTACATCATACAGGTCCAATACCGAAGCCTGGGCCTGCGCACTTAAACCGCCTTTTGAAAAAACATCATTAGGGTTACCTTCAACTTTAATAGGGCGACCTTCACGTGTTTTAACCAAAATAGCCTGTCCTTCGTAAGTTGAAGAATAGTAGTTGGCAACACCAGGTGTAACCTCTTCAGGTTTTATAAGGTAAGGGATTGATTTATGTACCGGCACGCGTTGACAAGCAGCCAGGGTTACCGCACCAACACCAAAGCCAAGCGCCTTTAAAAAGTCGCGGCGCGGAGTTTTAGCTGATAAACCATCACCACTAAGCACTTCCTCAATTGGAATTGGCTCGGCAAATTCGTTTTTATTTTTCTCAACAAATTCTGGTGTTCTGTTTAGTTCTTCTAAACCTTTCCAGTATTTTTTATTGCTGTCCATTTAAGCTATATAAACTGTAATGCAAAAATTCTTATTTATTAATAGTGACATTTACCGCACTCAATACCACCTAATACCGCGGCAGTAACTTTCTCGCCCTTCTTGATCTTATCGTGAGCAGCAAGTATGCTATCGTAGTAAGCGTTTCCTTTACCGTTAACTTCGGTACGTTTGTGGCACTGTATACACCATTTCATGGTAAGCGGTGAGTATTGGTAAACCTCTTTCATGGTTTCAACCGGTCCATGACAGCTTTGGCATTTAATACCACCAACCTTTACGTGTTGTGAGTGGTTAAAGTAAGCCAGATCTGGCAGGTTGTGAACCCTGATCCATTGGATAGGTTTAGCCGCTGTGCTATCATACTTCTGTGTTTTAGGATCGTATCCCAAAGCATCATATATTTTATGAATCTCAGGCGACTCGGTTTTAACAACCTTGTGGCAGTTCATACAAACGTTTAATGATGGTATAGAAGCATTTTTTGATTTGTAAGCACCTGAGTGGCAATACTGACAATCAATTTTCATGGTACCGGCATGTAACTCATGCGAGTATTTAATAGGTTGTACCGGTTGGTAACCTGTGTGCACGTTAGTGTTCCACAAAGTAACCCAGCCCCAGCTGCCCATTGCAATAGTACCACATACCAGTATAAAGAATACCAGTTTCTTATTTTTAAGGATCGCCTTAATAAGCTCTTTTTTCTTATCAGTAGCAACGCCATGCTCATCAACTTCGCCAGCCTCTTCTTCAATAACAACACCTTTACCTTTTAACAGCAGGCGCTCTAAAGTGGCTACAACCTTGTTTAATACCAGTATTACAATAAATGCGATAATGATAACAACAATTAAGCCCCATATAACCATGCTGCTCGGTCCGGTTTCTGCAGCAGGTGCATTAGCTCCAGCAGCTCCGGCGGCAGGTTTTTCCTGCATAGCTTTGTACTCACCGCGTACATAGGCTAAAATATTGCCTACATCACCGTCAGAAAGCTCGGTAAACACCGTCATGCCAGCCTGGTTAAACTTGTTGTAAATTGCTAAAGCCTTAGGGTTTTTAGCAGCGATCAGGGCCTGGTTGTTCTGTATCCACTGAGTAAGATACTTGTCATCCGTTTCCTGAGTAAGTTGCGGACCAAGCGCAGGACCAATTAATTGCTGATCGATCTTGTGACAGGTAGTACATTTGGATTTGAAAATCGCTTCGCCTTTTGCCACATCGGCTTGAGCATAAGCATTTGAAAAACCCCAAAAAGCAAACCCGGCAATCAGTAAAACCGACCTTGAGAATTGTTTAAGAATCAATGAGAAACTTCTCATAAAGTGTATTTATGCTAAATAATTTTTATATTAATGTTTTAAACCGCTGTAAGATGTATGCTCCATCAGTTATTTACAGGCACAAAAGTAAAATTTATTACAGTATCGCTGACACATAAATGACAGTAACGTATAATTTATAATCGTTCTAAATAATTGCAAAAAGCCCTTTAAACAATACAGGAGGGCTTTTTGACTGACGATGTATTTTTTCGGATTACTGATTGTCTTACTTTCTTATTGAAAATTTCAATTATTGTTTTAATATCCAGGCAAATATAAGGGGAGCTACAATTGTCGCGTCGCTCTCTACAATAAACTTAGGCGTATGTATATCCAGTTTGCCCCAGGTTATTTTTTCGTTCGGTACAGCGCCAGAATAGGAACCATACGAGGTTGTTGAATCTGATATTTGGCAAAAGTAACTCCAGAACGGAACATCGTGCATTTCCATATCCTGGTAAAGCATAGGTACCACGCATATCGGGAAATCGCCTGCTATACCACCGCCTATCTGGAAGAAACCAATTCCCTTGCCTGATGAGTTTTTGGTATACCAGTCGGCAAGCCAGGCCATATATTCAATACCACTTTTCATGGTTGATGCCTTTAGCTCACCTTTAATAATATAGGATGCAAATATATTGCCCATGGTGCTGTCTTCCCATCCGGGTACAACAATAGGCAGGTTTTTTTCTGCAGCGGCCAGCATCCATGAATTTTTAGGATCAATTTCATAATACTGCTCCAGCTCGCCGCTTAGTAAAATTTTGTACATGTACTCGTGCGGAAAGTATCGCTCGCCCGCATCTTCGGCATCCTTCCATATTTTGTGGATATGTTTTTGCAAACGGCGGAAAGCCTCTTCCTCGGGGATACAGGTATCGGTAACACGGTTATAATGATTTTCGAGCAGGTCCCACTCTTCCTGCGGACTCAGGTCGCGGTAATTAGGCACCCTTTTGTAGTGCGAGTGCGCCACCAGGTTCATAATATCCTCTTCTAAATTGGCTCCTGTGCATGATATGATGGCGATCTTATCCTGGCGGATCATCTCGGCCAGTGAAATACCCAGCTCGGCCGTACTCATAGCGCCCGCAAGGGTAACCATCATTTTACCGCCTTCGTCAAGGTGCGTTTCATATCCTTTCGCGGCATCCATTAATGCTGCTGAGTTAAAGTGCAGGTAGTTTTTTTCAATAAACTGCGAAATAGGTCCTCTTGTGATGCTCATAGTGTATCAATAAAATTCGGCACAAAAGTAGACATTTTTACGATGTGCAGATATGCAAATTTTAGATGTGCAGATTATCTGAACCGGGATTAAACAGATTTTTTGGATTAATGGATTTGATATGCAATTATTAAAATCATGATAATCCATTAATCCGAAAAATCCTGGTTCAGACAAAATCAGCTACACATTTGAAATCCCCTCATCCGCACATCTATAAATCTTTATATTTGCGGCCTACTACCTATGAAAAAAATAATAACTACACTATTAATATTTATTGGTGCTCAAACCGCTTTTTCGCAAACGCATCTCCTGCCAAAATTTATCAGGAAAATGTATTTTGATAAGGATACTACCAAGAAAAGCAGCTTTGTTATTTTACCCGTATTAAGTTCGGCTCCCGAAACCGGGCTTGAGGCCGGCGGCGCCGGATTATACTCCTTTTATACTGATACCGTGAGCGCCAACACCAGGGTATCCAACGTATTTGGTTATGCCACCATTACTACCAAAGGGCAAAACAGGTTAAGCCTGAGCACCAGCTACTGGACACCACAAAATGAATATCATATTACCGCAGGTATAAGCTATATTAATTTCCCTTTTGATTTTTACGGTATAGGCAATAATACGCTCAAAGCCAATACCGACCGTATTGGCCAAAAACGGGTTAAAGTAAATTTTGGCGCCGAAAAAAAGGTAGCAGATAATTTTTATGTGGGCCTTGTTGCCGGCGGTGACCATTACAGCTTTAGCGATGGCCAGCCCAATAGTATTTTTTATACAGATCCCCGGGTACAGTTCAGAGACGGAGGTACAAGTGTATATATTGGCCCAAGCCTTATTTTTGACAGCCGGAATAATAATACCTATACAACCCGTGGTGCACTCATCAGCAGCTCGCTGCAGTTGATCAAAGGCATATCCGGTTTTGATTATAAAGGCGGCTTTTTTAATATAGAGTACACTCAGTTTTTTTCTTTGAGTAAAAAGCTGGTACTGGGGATAGACATACAGGACCAAAGCCTGATTGGCGGACAATCGCCATTTTTCCTGTTGCCTACTATGGGTAATGACGAAATTATGCGCGGATACTATAATGGCCGTTACCGCGACCGCAATCTTACCGTTGGCCAAACCGAACTTCGCTACCGCCTGAGCGAGCGCATTGGTGTGGTTGGTTTTATAGGCACAGGTGAGGTTTTTAATAAAGATTTTAGCTTTAGCGAACTGAAGCCTAACTATGGCGGTGGTCTGCGTTACTTTTTTGACATAGAAAAAGGACTCAGCATCCGTGCCGACTATGGCATTGGTCAAAAAGTTGCGGGAGAAGCCAGGCAAAGCGGTTTTTATGTGGGATTAGGACAGGCGTTTTAAGCCCCCGGCCCCCTGAAGGGGGAGTGTTTGTACATATCTCATCTCATGTTCCCGTAAGATCTCCTGAAAAGGACCCAGAGCGGACATAATTAACAAAATATGTCATTGCGAGCGCAGCGCGGCAATCTCATAGGATAAGTAACAAACTTTGCTTGTGCAACCTGCATGATGAGATTGCCGCGCTACGCTCGCAATGACAACATATCATGTCCCTTTCAGGAGACCCCAATTAAAATCCTTACTCCTTGCTCTAATTTCCTATGTCCAATCAGTACCTGATCAAAAAGTCTTCCTTCACCCGGCCCGATTTAAAGAACACCAGGCCAATCCAAAACAAATCTACCGTTACAGTAACCTGGGGGTGCGCCTTGATCTGCGCCCAGGCTTCCTTCATACCTTCGCTCCAGTAAATGTCATCAAATATGAGCAGGGTATCTTCATGTACTTTGGGCAGGCACCATTCAAAATATTTCAGGGTGGCATCTTTTTGATGGTTACCATCAACAAAAATAAAATCAAGCTGGTCAAGGTTATTGATCACCCCTGGCAGGTTATCATCAAAATTACCGGTTATCAGCTCAACGGCATTCAGGCCGGCCTGTTTAAATGTTTCTTTAGCCACACCGGCTGTTTGTGGGCAGCCCTCCATAGTATACACTTTGGCATCGGGGGAAGCTTTTTGTAAGTAAAGGGTGGTAATACCCAAACAGGTGCCCAGTTCAATAATATTACGCGGTTTAAAATGAGCTGCCAGCCGGTAAAGTAATTGCGCCAGTTTTGGTTGCTTTAGGGCGTTGGCAGCAATACGCTTTACCTGCTTTTGCCGTTTATTATTAAGGTGCGAACCCGCACCCAGATCGGTTATGGTTATCACACGATTGTCAACAAGTAATTTCTTGCGGATATTTTCAATCTCCTGATATACTTTTGAGTCGGCATAATCGTAAATAACTGAATCAACCAGCTTGTAAACAAACGGAGAGTGCAAGCCGTGTCTGTTTTTTGCCTTAAGGCGGTGTAAAAGGTAATCCTTAACGAACCTAAAATTTAACATCGCTGTAAAAATAAATAAAGGTTTAGTATTTTAGCGTTACAGTGTATGATAAATCCGACAGAAGTAAACTCCCTGATCCGCTTACTTGACGACCCTGATAGTGAGATATATGAGCACGTGCATGATAAATTGCTATCGTACGGTGTTGAGGCAATCGCCTTTCTTGAAACCGCGTTTGAGCAGGCTTTTGACGCCATACAACAGGAGCGCATAGCCAACCTGGTACATGAAATTCAGTTCGGTACACTTAAAAACGATCTTAAACTTTGGCACCAAAGCGGCGCCTTCGACCTGCTGCAGGGTATACTGATCATTAACCGTTACCAATACCCCGATCTTGACGAGCAAAAAATAGTTAACCAGGTAGAGACCATTAAACGCGACATCTGGATACAAATGATGCATGAGGCCAGTCCCAAAGAGCAGATCAAACTCATTAACCATGTTTTTTACAATATATATGGTTTTAGCGGTAATACCTCTAATCACCTCGACCCGCAAAACAGCTACCTGAGCCAGGTGCTGGAGACTAAAAAAGGCAACCAGATCTCGTTGGCCATCATTTACTCTATTGTTGCCCAAAAGCTGGATATCCCTGTATATGGCGTAAATCTGCCCCAGCATTTCATTTTAGCTTACCTTGACGAAAGCCAGCAAAGTGTGTTTGAAAGCGGCATATTGTTTTATATTAATGCCTTTAACAAGGGCTTTATATTTGGCCGCCGCGATGTGGATATGTTCCTGAAACAGCTTAACCTTAAGTTCGATAAGCAATTTTATGAACCCTGCTCCAATACCGACATCATAAAACGGGTACTCCGAAACCTGATAAGCGCCTATGAAAATTTAGGCTCCATGGAAAAAGTTGATGAATTGAACGAGTTGCTGGGGATATTGGAGTAGTAGCCTGGTGAAATCAGCCAGACTTACGAAATTTTAAAAACTTTGTAAGTCTTAAACTGCATAAAGTCAAAGCCGCTTTAATTTTCCGTAGATCCAACTGACCAAAATCACCGTGATATTGAGTAGAATACTCATCCAAACAAACAGGAAATACAAATAAATTACGCTGGTAAAGCTATTGACACCAAAAAATTCGAAGGTAGCCATAATGCACACGATAAGCAGACCGGTCACTGAGGCAAACAACAGTCGTACCCTTAAGCCTATGCCTTTATAAAAGAGCCAGCAATAAGGAGCAAGACAAAAAACGATAACGAAAAGGATTCCTAAAGCTTCCATTGTTTTTTAAAATTCAACTATAACCAAAGTTTAAGATCGTAACCCTGCCCCCGTCAACGCCAGCGTTAGCTCACTTTCATTTTTTAAGCGGTCAATTGCTGTAATTGCATAAATATAGGTTTTCCCTTTTTCTGCAGAAGCATCAAAATACTTGGCGTTGAGGTTATATGCACTATGAAGGATAATTTTGGCATTGCTAATATCAATCCTGGTGCCTGCTTCAAACCGGTGAAATCAGCCAGACTTACGAAGTCTTAAAGGTAAGTCTTAAACTGCAAAAACATTCCTCATGGTTTGATCTGCAAGCTTTTAAGCGATGCGATGACAGTAACCCTTTCCCTTTTATTAGCTGCACCATAAGTAAAAGTAAATTGAAGATCTTTTTCTGTCCTGGTTTCTCCAAAGAATTTGGGATTATGCACTGACGTCAGCTTAAACAAATGCCGCTCCGGCAATTTCCCATTATCCGAAGTAGCGATGTATATCGTGTTTGTTATTTCTTCGCTACCGGCAATACCAGCACTATCTGATGGGTTAGCAACTACATATACGTTTATAAAAAGGTCACCGGCATTGCTCTTAAAACCTATATGTTTTTCGATGTTATTTAAAATATAAGTCAACTGCTCATCGGGCACATCTTTATAAGCTATTTCTTGTGCAAATACGGGTATTATAAAACCGATTAACAAGAAGAGTAAAAAAGCTTTTTTCATTATTAGCCCTATATCGATTATTTCCCTTTCAAAAATCCATTCTCATCCAACCAGGCTGTGGCCCAGTCGAACCATTTGCCTTTGTTCAGCTTATAGTCGGTGTTTTCACCGCACCATTCATTTATAGTGGTACGGTGTTATCACCATAGGTGTTCGGAAGATTGTAATTGCAGTATATATTCCCTCCCTTGGGAGGGGTGCCGTGGATTGTGAAATGGCAGGGAGGGGTTTATACGTGCGATTAAACCTGTAATGTTCAATAAACCCCTACCTC
>NZ_JBFUJG010000057.1:0-34508 GCF_056401495.1 Mucilaginibacter sp. P4_E8 | reverse complement strand
GAGCTTGATTGTATTGCGTGGAGACAGTGAGCGGCGCAACTCCTGGCTTAAATGGAAGCCTATTGATAATGCTACCGGGTACACCATTTATATGGGTATAGCGCCCGATAAGCTGTACAATAATATTATGGTGTATGGAAAAAATGAATTTTATTTTAGCGGGATGGATAAGGATCTGCCATACTATTTTCAGATAGAAGCGTTTAATGAAAATGGAATTTCGCAGCGTACCAAAGTGGTAAAGGTGGAGTGAAAATTAAGTTTTCATTCCATTTACAATAGCTGATAGCTCAATAGTTAAAGTTTTTTTGTAAAATGCAACCTATGCTTAAATCAATACCCGTACTAATAGCCAGCTTATTTTTTTATTGTACAGTTAACGCGCAGCAGGCAGACAGCACGTTGAAAAGATCGACAGTAAAATCGCTGACAGATAAACAGTATAATGCTTTGCTAAAAGGAGAGGACCTTTACGGTATGCCAGTAGTAGCTGAGCTTAACCATTTCCCAATGCCGGATAAGGTTATTAAATATAAAAAAGAACTTGATCTTAGTCCGGCGCAAATCACAAAAATTGGGGCGATAGCTACAGAACTGCATCGCAAAAGGGTAGAGATGGGCACATTTATTATTACTAATGAGGAAACCCTTGATAAACTTTTTCGTAAACAGAGATTGAACAATGGTGATGTTATATTTTACGCCACCCGTTCTGGTTTATATTACGGAGAGCTCAGAAATGCCATTTTACAGGCTTGCTTAAGTACAGGTGATTTACTTGCACCACAGCAAATTAAGAAGCTTGAAACTTTACAAAATCGTAATTGATGATATACCGTTTGATTTATTTAATTTAGCAGCCCCAAATAAAGTGTATGAAGATAACTTTTGATTTTGAAAAGCCGTTGGCTGAGCTGATACAGCAGATTGAAAAGGTGAAGCAGGTTGAGGATAAAAACAAGCTTGACATGTCTGCAACTGTAGCAGAACTGGAAGCAAAACTGGAGGCTGCTAAAAAAGAAATATATTCCAATCTTACCGGCTGGCAAAAAGTACAGATCTCACGCCATCCCGAAAGACCATATACCCTGCAATATATAGAGTTAATGTGCGATGATTTTATTGAATTGCACGGCGACAGAACAGTTGGCGACGATAAAGCTATTATAGGCGGTTTCGGAACACTGAACGGTCAAACAGTAATGTTTATTGGTCACCAGAAAGGACGTAACACCAAAGAGCGCCAGTACCGTAATTTTGGTATGGCCAACCCTGAAGGATATCGCAAAGCACTAAGGCTGATGAGAATGGCCGAAAAATTCAACAAACCCGTAGTTACCCTGATTGACACTCCCGGAGCATTCCCAGGTTTGGAAGCTGAAGAACGCGGACAAGGTGAAGCTATAGCCCGTAACCTGCTTGAAATGTCAATACTTAAAGTTCCGGTAATCTGTGTGATCATTGGCGAAGGCGCATCTGGCGGAGCATTGGGTATAGGTATTGGTGATAGAGTATTGATGCTGGATAATTCCTGGTATTCCGTAATATCACCAGAAAACTGCTCAACTATCCTTTGGAAAACTTGGGAAAATAAAGAACGTGCTGCCGAAGTATTAAAACTTACTTCGACAGAAATGCTGAAGAACAAACTGATTGACGGTGTTATAAAAGAACCTCTTGGCGGCGCTCACCAAGATCCGGTAGCCATGGCTGCCATATTGAAAAAGCAACTGCTAAAAGATCTGAAAACACTTACCGAGCGCGATATCAATGAACTGGTTACCGAGCGTATTGATAAGTTCTGCAACATGGGTGTTGTTATTGAAGAATAATTTTACGCTGATTCACATAAAAAAGAGAGCTGTCTTAATAAAGGCGGCTCTTTTTTTGCTTGTCATTCTGAGGGGTAAGGCAAATATTTTTTTGATAAATAAGCCACATATAACATTCTCTCCACGCGTCATTGCGAGGCACGAAGCAATCTCTTTAGGACAAGTAACAAATATGTATAGCAGTTCTGTAAGTAGGGGATTGCCTCGTTCCTCGCAATGACGCGCGGGGAGAGCAGCAGGACTAAATAGAAAGGGAGTTGTTTAAAAAAACAACTCCCTTTCTATATTGCTGCAAGTTAATTCACATCCTTACTGCTTAGGCGCGGCTCCAAATTTGCCTTCGTAATTCTTTAATTGCGCGTTGAATTTAGTGTTTAGGCTGGTTTGTTTAAAATCTTTGGTAAAGCTTGCCAAACCACTCAGTATCGACATGGAGTATTGTATATCCCGGTTGTCGAGCTCGGTTTCACTGCGTTGCAAAAGGGCATAGTTATAATCGAGCAAATTAGTTACATAATCGTCAACCTGGTTTGCCAGTTTATTGGCCAGTGCAATATCGCCCAGGCGGTAAGCGCTTTCTGTCATGTAGTATTTACGCACCGCCACCTCGGTTGATGGTATGATGCCAGGCATAACGTCGTCATATTTTTTAAGAACGCCCTTTGCCTGATCAAGATGCCCTTCTTTCATCAGGTTATCAGCCAAACTGGAATAAAGCCGGGTAACTAAAGGATAAAACATCGTCATTGATTCATGATCAAGGTAACGGGCATTTTTCATATTGCCCCATTTAAACTTGGTCATTATGTTATGATACATTTCTGGTGTGTGGCTGGTTTCCAGCGGACTTGCAGCCGTATCGGGTTTAAATGGCAGCAAACGGTAAGCAAAACCCTCATTATATAAATATTTATCAAGGCCTATCATGTTCTCGTTTGGTACAGTTACCGAAAAGTAAATTGGCCGTTTCCAGTTATTGTGCGATAATATATCTATCATGGCCAAAACATCCTTGGTAACATACCGGCCATTAAATGTCCAGTCCATTTCAGGGGTTATTTTGGCTTTTTCGGCAGCCGACACTGTTCCTGTTTGCACCACTTCGTCGGGGTTAACAGTAAGTTTAAAGTTCTTGGTAGGCAGGTAATTGGCAACATCGCCATTGTTATACTCTACCATGGTTGCTTTATCATCTGAGGTAATAAAATCAAAAACCTCCTTTAATTCGGTTGTTCCGGCAACTTTTTGGTCGTTAAAGTAAATAACATCACGCACACCAGGCTTAAACTTATCATTCGGCATACTGATAGGCAATGGCTCCGATTGGTTCATTTTGTTTTTCATACCGCGTATGTACCAGTCGGTACCCAGCAGACTTAAGTTTACAATACGCACATCGGGGCGTACTTGTTCAACCTCCTGTATGTACCAAAGCGGGTAAGTGTCATTATCGCCATAGGTAAATAAAATAGCATTTGGCGCGCAGGAGTTGAGGTAGTTGTAAGCCATATCATGCGGGGTAAGCTTGGTTGAGCGGTCATGGTCATCCCACTCCTGGTTGGCCATTAATACGGGGGCCGCCAGCAAACAAACCACCGTAGCAATAATGGCGCTTATTTTGGGATTGAGCTTTTTACTTAAAAAATCGGCAATGGCCAGTACCCCAATACCTATCCATATAGCAAAGGCATAAAACGAACCTGCATAAGCGTAATCACGCTCACGCGGCTGCAAGGGGTCCTGATTTAAGTATAGTACAATGGCAATACCCGTAAAAAAGAACAATACACCAACAACCCCGGCATTCCGCTGATCGCGGATGAAGTGGAAGAACAGCCCGATCAAACCAATGATGAGCGGTAAATAAAATAAACGGTTATAACTTTTACTTTCGGTAACGGAGTAGGGTAACGGTTTGTTAAAGTTCCATCCGCTTATCCAGTTACCATCAATACCGCTGTTACTGGTTTGGCCATCAAGGTCATTAGTACGGCCAACAAAGTTCCATAAAAAATAGCGGGTGTACATTTGGTTAATTTGCCAGCTGGCAAAAAAGCCCAGGTTGGTGGCAAAGGTTGGCTGCTCGCTTTGGCCCAGTTTTGACCACGCCCGGTAAAATTCCGGGTGCCCGGCCTTATCACTAAACATACGCGGAAAGGGAGTGTTGCGGTCATAAACGGTAGTTAGCTTTTTACCGGCAATTTCATATTTGGTTTCGCCACGGCGATAAATGTTTGCACCCTCGGTTTGTGCCGTAGGCTGCGAATCAAAAAACTGACCGTACAACAATGGGGTATCCCCATACTGGTCGCGGTTCAGGTAGCCGTTCAGCGCGAAGGCATTTTCAGGATCGCTATTATTTAAATTAGGATTTGCTTTGGCCCTAACCACTATCATTACAAAGGAGCTATAGCCAAACAGGATGAACAGCAAACAAATTAAAAAGGTATTAAGGGCAAAACGTCGTTCGCGTATTTTAACTACGTACTCCAAAAAGGCCAGCACGGCCAAGCCAACAATAAACCCAACTATACCCGCACTGATGCCTAATACCAGTATAAAGCACACGGCTGATACTATAATGGCCGGTTGTGAAGGTTTAACTGTATAGTATATGCCCGAAACTATGGTGGCTAACAATAAAACAAAAAACATAACTGCCCCGCTGCCAAAGCCCATACCCAGGGTATTCACAAAAAGCAGATCAGAAAAAGCGGCGCCTTTTACGGTATATTGAATAACACCCCAAAGCACAAAGGCTACGGCTACAATACCGGCAAAAAATGCCCAGAAAGTGCCTTTTGTAGTAATGGTTTTTGCCTTGCGGAAATAAATTACCAGCGCTATGGCAGGTATTACCAGCAGGTTTAACAGGTGTATACCTATAGAAAGGCCCATTACATAGGCAATAAATACTATCCATTTATCGGCATGTTGCTCATCGGCATGGGCGTCCCACTTGAGTATGGCCCAAAACACAATAGCAGTGCACAAGGATGATTGTGCATAAACTTCAGACTCGACCGCCGAAAACCAAAAGGTATCAGACCAGGCATAAGCCAGGGCCCCCACCAGGCCGGCACCTATAATAAGAATCAGGTTTGCCTGATTAAGATCTTCGGCTTTTTTAATTAGTAATTTTTTTGCCAGGGCGGTAACTGTCCAAAACAGGAACATGATAGTTGCCCCGCTGGCCAGTGCCGAAGCCATATTGGCCCAATAAGCCACTTTGGTAACATCGCCCATTGACAGGAGTGTAAACACCTTACCTATGATGGTAAACAGGGGTGCGCCCGGTTGGTGTGCAACCTGCAAACGATAAATACAGGCAATAAACTCGCCGCAGTCCCAAAAACTTGAGGATTGCTCCAGGGTTAAAATATATGTTAGCGAGGCAATGATAAAGGCTATCCAGCCGAATATATTGTTGATCTTATTGTAGCTCATGTCTGAATTTTACGATAGAAAAAAGGCTTAATGCAGCCCGAAATTAATAAAAGTATTATGATGTTGAAACCAAAACCTTTGCATTAACACTTTTTAGCCCATATTTGGTCATAAAATGAGGCGAAAAATACTTTTTTCAAATTCTGTTTTGAGAGTTAAAAAATCGTCTTATATTTGCATTCCTTTTCGGGGAGTATAAAACAAACCAAAGGAGATTGCCTGATAGTATAATGGTAGTACGACGGTTTTTGGTACCGTTTGTCTAGGTTCGAATCCTGGTCGGGCAACAAGATTTCAATTTCGGATTTTGGATTTTCAATTTCGGATTTATCCGGCTTAAGATCGAAATCCGAAATTGTTTTTTTATACTATCTGTAATACGTGTAAAAAGGTTTAAATTGTAGGGTTAATAAATCCGAAATCGAAAACCCTAAATCCGAAATAAAAAATGCCCTTACAATTTAATCCGGTTAAATTATTTGCAGGATCAGGCTCAAAAGCGCTTGCTCAAAAAATTGCTGATTCTTATGGCCGCGAATTAGGTGATGTGGTGCTTTCACGTTTTAGTGATGGCGAGTTTCAGCCCCACTTTAATGAATCAGTAAGGGGATGCGATGTGTTCCTGGTACAATCAACCCACCAGCCTACTGATAACCTGATGGAATTACTGATGATGATTGATGCCGCCCGCCGCGCGTCAGCACATTATGTAAACGCGGTTATTCCTTATTTTGGATTGGCCCGTCAGGACAGGAAGGATAAACCACGTGTGGCTATAAGTGCAAAGCTGGTAGCCAATTTATTGGTTGCAGCAGGTATTAACCGTATCATGACCATGGATTTGCACGCCGCGCAGATACAGGGTTTTTTTGATATCCCGGTTGATCACCTTGATGCTTCTATCATTTTTGTGCCTTATATAAAAAGCCTGAATTTAGATAGTTTAACTATTGCTTCGCCGGATATGGGCGGTTCATACAGGGCACGCAGCTTTGCCAAGTTTTTTAATGCCGAAGTGGTAATATGCGATAAGCGCCGTAAACGCGCTAACGAAATTGAATCCATGACGCTTATTGGTGATGTTACCGATCAGGATATTGTACTGATTGATGATATATGCGATACAGCGGGTACACTGGCTAAAGCGGCAGGTTTAATTATGGAGCGTGGTGCACGCAGCGTACGTGCGGTTTGTACACATCCGGTATTATCGGGCAAGGCTTATGAAACTATTGAAAACTCGGCTTTAACCGAATTGATAGTTACCGATACTATACCGTTAAAATACGAAAGCCCTAAAATTAAGGTATTATCAACTGCCGAACTGTTTGCAAGGGCTATCAGTAATGTAAATGAACATGGCTCAATAAGTCAGCTGTTTAAGGTTGATTAAATAGAATAAAGAAAATCTTATGAAAACCAGTACTGGTTAGAGTGAGGCTTAACAAATAAATAAATATAAATAATGAAATCAATTGCTATTAGCGGTTCTCCAAGAGAGAACGTAGGGAAAAGAGACGCTAAAGAACTGCGTTATCAAGGCTTAGTGCCTGCAGTACTTTACGGTGGGCCAACACAAACCCACTTTGCAGTGTCCGCAGCTGATTTGAGAGCCGTAGTTTATACTCCGGTTGTTCATTTCATCGATCTTGATGTTGCCGGTGCTAAATCACAGGCTATTATTAAAGATATTCAGTTTCACCCTTTAACTGAACAAATTATCCACATTGACTTTTTGTTGCTTGACGAGAAAAAGCCAATCACTATCGAGATCCCTGTTAAATTAACCGGAACTTCTCCTGGTGTTAAAGTGGGTGGTAAATTAGTTCAAAAATTAAGGAAACTGCGCATCAAAGCATTACCAAAAGATCATTTGGATGCTATTGAAGTAAGCATCGAAAGCCTTGAGGTTGGTAAATCAGTAAAAGTTTCAGATTTGAAACTTGAAAAACTGATCATCACCAATGCTATTGAAGATACCATTGTATCGGTAACTACTTCACGTGCATTACGTCAGGCTGAGCAGGAAGCTGCTTCAGGTAAAAAGTAAACCCCCTAACCCCCTGAAGGGGGAATAAAAGGGTAATTAAAACAGCGATAGGTTTACCTATCGCTGTTTTTGTATAAAAACAATATCTTCGCATTCAATTTAAACAAATCAAAAAATTCCCCCTTCAGGGGGTTAGGGGGCATGAAATATCTAATAGTTGGTTTAGGAAATATAGGGCCCGAGTATGCCGATACCCGGCATAACATCGGTTTTATGATATTGGACGAATTAGCCAAACAGGAGGGGGCCAAATTTTATCACATGCGCCTGGCCTATTACAGCGAAGTATCGTTCAAGGGGCGTACACTGCACCTCATTAAGCCAACTACTTATATGAACTTAAGCGGTAAAGCAATGAATCATTGGATGCAGGAACTCAAGATCCCCCTTGAAAATGTATTGGTGCTTGTAGATGATATTGCACTGCCACTGGGTACCTTACGATTAAAGCCAAAGGGCAGTGCCGCCGGCCACAACGGGTTAAAACATCTTGAAGCAACCCTGGGCCATAATAACTATGCCCGCCTTCGTTTTGGTGTTGGCGACAATTTTCCAAAAGGCCGCCAGGTTGATTACGTGCTGAGCGGGTTTGATGATGATGAAAAACCAGAACTCCCTGCCCTGATAGATCGCTCTATTGAGATGATAAAGAGCTTTACTACCATTGGTACAGAACTCACTATGACGCGGTATAACAAGTAGTTATATGCTAAAATCACCTAAAACTAATTTTTTAGTTAAAAAGTGTTAAATATTTTTCGGCGCGTGCAACAGTTAGCTATCTTGTAGCGTCTTATGAGCCAAATACCTTATGAAACAACTGTTACTTATCCTGCTTTGCTGTTGTTTGTCGGCGTTAGCTACGGCACAAACACAAAACTCTCCAACTAATATAACGGTAAAGGGGGCTGTGATCGACTCTGCAGCAAACAAACCCTTAGGATATGTTACCGTTGCGCTTCAGGATTCAGCTACCCGCACCCCCGTAAAAAGTACCCTCGCTAAAGACGATGGCAGTTTTGAAATAAAGGCACCCGAAGGTAAAACCTATCAGCTGGTAATCGCTTTTATTGGTTATGTTACCAAGGTTTTACCTGTAAAGCCTACCGGAACCGAATTTAACGCAGGTAAAATTTTGCTTGCTGCTTCAAGTAAAGAATTAAAAGAAGTTACTATAACAGCCGTACGGCCGGTTATGAAACAGGAGGTGGACCGCCTTACTTATGATGTGCAGGCTGATCCGGAAAGCAAGGCAGTATCCGCGCTGGATATGATGCGTAAAGTTCCGCTTTTATCAGTTGATGGCGATGATAAGATAAGGCTGAAAGGCAGCGGGAACTATAAGATATTAATAAACGGAAAAGAATCGGCATTGATGGCCAAAAATCCGTCGGATGTGTTGAAAGCCATGCCCGCTACCAATATCGAAAAAATAGAGGTGATCACCACCCCGCCTGCAAAGTATGATGCCGAAGGCTTAACGGGTATCATCAATATCATTACCAAAAAAAATGCCGACCAGGGTTATAACGGTAGCATCAATATGCGTTATAATACGGTATGGGGGCCGGGTTACAACCTTAACGGTACCGTAAAACAGGGTAAGTTCGGTCTTTCGGGCTATGCAGGTTTTGGTTCTCAAAAAGAGGTAACCGCAGCAACATATAATAACCTCACGCAGTTAGCATCACAATCGGTATTAACACAAAACGGCACTAATACCTTTTCAGGTAAATATAAGTATGCCAATGCCGAGTTAAGTTATGAGATTGATACCCTGAACCTGCTTACCGGATCTTTTGAGATCTTTCAGGGTCATTTTGACCAGAATGGTGTGCAGCAATCAAACCTGGCTAATAGCATAGGGACAGTTGATCAGGCCTACCGTAATACCGTTACTAATAACAGCAAAGACAAAGGGGCAGATGCAGCGATCAATTACCAGCGGAGTTTCAAAAACCATAAAGACGAGTTACTAACCGTATCGTATAAATACAGTTATTCGCCAAGCGACCAATCTAACAGCAATTCATTTACCGAAAGGTTTAATTATGATGATGTTAACAATCCCGATTTTCGTCAGCGTAATAACGCCGGTAACAGGGAGCATACCTTTCAGCTTGATTATGTGTATCCGCTTAAAAAAATAAATATCGAGGCTGGCGCAAAAGCTATCCTGCGTAATAACTTCAGCGATTTCAGGCGTGAGGATCTTGATCCAACCACTAATGAGTTCGTGATAGATACCGGGCAAACCAGCACGTTTGATTATCATCAGGATGTTACCAGCTTTTATAACTCATACCAGTTAAAGTTAAGTAAATGGACAGCTAAAGCTGGCTTACGTATTGAACATACCAAAATCAGTGCCGATTTTATGGGCACCCCGCTTGATAGGGGGTATAACAACCTCATCCCTTCGGTATCCATACAGCGCAGCCTTAAAAGCAGCAGTATCAACCTGGGTTTTACGCAGCGTATACAACGCCCCGGTATTTACCAGCTAAACCCGTTTATTGACCGGTCGAACCCCAAGTTTATCTCTACCGGTAACCCTGATCTGCGCCCTGAACTGAACAATACTTTTGAGCTTACCTACAGCAATTTTAAAAAGGCCGCGATCACTGTTGGCGTAAGCTATGCATTCTCCAACAACTCTATTCAAAATGTAAGTCACCTGCAGGTTGATAATACATCGTTGGATACGGTAACATACACCACCTATCAAAACCTGGGCAGTAACCGCAACCTGGGGTTAAATATTAACACCAATTTTTCTATCACAAAAGCATTTACCATTAGTTTAAACGGACAAGTTTCACATGTTTGGTTAAAAGGGACTTACAATGGGCAGTTCTATAAAAATGACGGGTACATAGGCAATTCATTTGCCAGCCTCACCTATAAATTAGGTGATACTTACCGTTTAGGTCTTAACGCCGGGTTCTTTAGTGGCGATGTGAATTTGCAGGGTAGTTCGAGCAATTTTATTTATAATTCATATACGGTTGCAAAAGATCTTTTCAATAAAAAGTTCACTGTAACATTAGTGGCCAACAATCCTTATAGTAAATACAGGGCATTTAGCAACACTACCCGAACCCCTGATTTTACTCAAATCACGAGCAGGGAAAACCCCTACCGTCATTTTGCCATAAGGCTTAATTATAAATTTGGTAAGCTTAACGGCGATATTAAAAAGAACCAGCGCAGTATAAATAATGACGATACCAAAAACAGTGGTAAAAGCAGCGGTACAAATCAATAATAGTTGTATGTAATAGTTAACTATAGTAATTTTACTATGCCATAATGACCTGCCTTACAACAACTAATTGATCATTTGCTAAAATCTAAACCTGTTAATAAACCATGAAAAAAGCAATAGTTGTAGGCGCCACATCTGGCATAGGCAGACAACTTGCTCTTTTACTGGCCAATAACCAATATATGGTGGGCATTACCGGCAGGCGCGGGCAACTTTTAACCGAATTACAACATTTAAAGCCCGGTAACTTTATTGCATCAGTATTTGATGTAACCAGCATTGCTCAAATACCAATACAACTAAAAAAACTTTCCGATGAACTGGGGGGGCTCGACCTGCTGATCATGAGCTCCGGCACGGGTGAACTAAACCCATCACTCAACCCTGATATTGAACTGCAGACCGTGGCTATTAATGTAGCCGGTTTTACCGCTGTCGCTGATTGGCATTTACGTTTTTTGAACAACAGGGATCCGGACATTTTGCAGCTATAACTTCTGTGGCCGGTATCCGCGGTGGCAGGCATTCTCCTGCATACAATGCTTCAAAAGCTTACCAGGTTAATTATCTGCAAGGGTTAACACAAAAAGCGGCAAACCTGAAGATCCCGGTTTATATAACCGATGCCAGGCCAGGTTTTGTAGATACGCCCATGGCAAAGGGCGAAGGTTTGTTTTGGGTAGCGCCTGTTGAAAAGGCGGCCATGCAAATTTATACCGCCATTGAAAACAAATGTAAGGTAGTATATATTACCAGGCGCTGGCGATTAGTGGCTTATATCATTAGGTTGATGCCTGCTGTTTTTTATAACCGGCTATAACAGCCAATTATTTTATGAAAAACAGTTAAGAAGATTTACTTTCGGCTATTCATTAATAAATTACGGATAGATGAAAGTTTACGGAATTACCAATTGCAATACTGTTAAAAAAGCGCTCGATTGGTTAAAGGAAAATAAGGTTGATTACAATTTCCAGGATTTTAAAAAACTGGGTGTAAGTACCGAAAAACTACAGGAATGGGACAGCAAAGCCGGCTACGAAAAATTCATGAATAAGCAGGGGCTTACCTGGAAACAGCTTGACCCACAGGTAAAAGAAAGTGTAAAAACCAATGCCGATGCCCTTACTTTACTGCAGCAAAAAACCAGCATGATAAAAAGACCGGTAATTGAGGATGGCGATTTCCTGTTTTTTGGTTTTGACGAAAAGGTTTATGAAAACCACTTTTTGAATAAATAGCAGCCTGATTGGGTAATACCAACCGCCATAAACAAAGCCTGTAAATCCTGTATATCTACCTGATTTATAGGCTTTGTGTATAATTGACTCCTAATCTACAACACACTAAATCATTATTTAATATTAGCGTAACAATCGTTTTACCAGAACTTTCATGCGTGTTTTTTGTAGTATACTTGCTTTATACATACAAAAAATATTGAAATGAATTTAAAACTGATGGCCGGTTTCAGCATGGCCTTTATGTTGGCAGTTAGTGTAGGTGATGCGCAGCAAGCGGCTCCAACTAATGCGCCCGCTTCTGATTACAACTACCACGAAACTTTTGGGCCCTTGTTTTACACTAAAAATGGAACAGAGTATCGCGCTGCAAGTGGCGAACCGGGCCCTAAATACTGGCAAAACCGGGCCGATTATCAACTGGCCGCAAAACTAAATGATCAAACCAATGAAATTACTGGTTCTGAAGTATTAACATATACAAATAACAGTCCGCAAAACCTGGGTTTTTTATGGATGCAGCTTGACCAAAACCTTTTTAAGTTAGATTCAAGAGGAACAGCCATAGTGCCACCGTCAGGCAGCCGCAACTGGGGCCGTGGTGAAGCATTTGATGCAGGTTACAAAATAAAATCAGTAAAATACGCAAGCGCTAAAGGTGAGTTTGCCGAAGCTAAATTTATCATCAACGATACCCGTATGCAGGTTTTTTTACCCAAAGAGGTAACAGCCAATGGCGGGCAGGTTAAACTTAAAATTGAATATTCATTTATCCCGCCAAATTACGGATCAGACCGTATGGGTTACCTGAACACTAAAAATGGCAGAATTTACACCATTGCGCAATGGTACCCGCGTATGTGTGTGTACGATGATGTAATGGGCTGGAATACGCTGCCTTATACCGGGCCAGGTGAGTTTTACCTGGAATACGGCGATTTTGACCTGAGCATAACCGCGCCGGCCAATCACATTGTGGTAGCATCGGGCGAGTTGCAAAACCCGCAGGAAGTATATACCCCTGAACAGCAAAAACGCTGGGCCGAAGCCGAAAAAAGCGAAAAAACGGTAATGATCCGTACGGCATCAGAGGTTACTAATCCGGCATCGCGTCCGGCTGGTAAAACTGAGCTTACCTGGCACTTTAAAATAAAAAATGCGAGGGATGCTTCGTGGGCTTCATCGGCCGCATTTATTATTGATGCAGCTAAAATGGATCTGCCAAGCGGCAAAAAATCTATGGCTATATCGGCTTACCCGGTTGAGAGCGATGGCAATAGTGCCTGGGGCCGCTCAACCGAATATGTAAAAAAATCAATTGAATATAATTCGGCAAAATGGTTTGAGTTCCCTTACCCTGCCGCTACAGCTGTTGCTGGTGTAGTAGGCGGTATGGAATATCCAGGTATTGTTTTTTGCGGATTCAAAGCTAAAAATGCAAGCCTGTGGGGAGTGAATGACCACGAATTTGGGCACACCTGGTTCCCGATGATCGTAGGTTCAAACGAGCGTTTATATGGTTGGATGGACGAAGGCTTTAATACTTTTATTAACACGCTTTCAACCGCCGATTTTAATAACGGCGAGTATAAAAGTAAGCGTACTATAGATATGCACCGTTCTGGCGACTTTTTTACCAAGCCCGAACTGGAGCCAATAATGAGCCAGCCGAATAATTTAAAAGAAAGAAATACAGGAACTTTATTATATATAAAACCAAGTGCAGGCCTTGTTTTACTGCGCGAGCAGATATTAGGTCCCGAGCGTTTTGATTTTGCCTTTAAAACCTATATCAACAGATGGGCATTTAAACACCCAACCCCCGAGGATTTTTTCCGCACGATGGAAAATGCCGCAGGCGAAAGCTTACAGTGGTTTTGGAGAGGCTGGTTTGTGAACGACTGGCGCCTGGATGTTGCCGTTAGTGATGTTAAATATGTAGATAATATCGCATCAAAAGGGGCATTGATAACCCTGGATAATTTGGGTAAAATGGCTATGCCGGTTATATTGGAGATAAAAACCAAAAGTGGCAAAACCGAACGCGTTAAATTACCGGTAGAAATTTGGGAGCGCTATGCTTCATGGACATTTAAATACCCATCAACCGAAGAAATTGAATCGGTTACTTATGATCCTGACAATGTATTGCCTGATTATAACCCTGACAATAACGTTTGGAAAAAATAAATACAAAACCCGGTTAACGCCGGGTTTTTTTGTTGGAATCAAAAAAAACATCGTCATTGCGAGGTACGAAGCAAACTCTATGCTGTACAGAGCAAACAGAAAAGCTTAGAACTTGCATGATCGACCTGCCTTTGTAGAGATTGCTTCGTACCTCGCAATGACGCGTTTGGGTTTAATACTCATTCTACCGCAAGCCACAGGCTCGCGGCAGAATGAGAGCTTTACAACAAATCCTTCAAATGCTTGTAATTAGCCTTTACAGTATCCAGCACTTCGTTCATGTGGCCGTTAAGCATAAGCTTGGTCATGGATACGGCCATGCCTTTTACCTGTTCAAACTCAATTTTGGGCGGCATAGCCAGTGCATTGGGATCGGTGAATATGTTCACTAATGCAGGGCCGTCAAAAGCCAGTGCATCGGTAATGGCTTGCTTAACCTGATCTGGCCGGTTAGCGGTAATCCCTTTCATGCCCATAGCCTGTGCAACCAGTGCAAAATCAGGGTTGTACATATCGGTTTGCCAATCAGGCAGGCCCGCTACTTCCATTTCTAACTTTACCATTCCTAAGGAGCGGTTGTTGAAAACGATGACCTTAACCGGCAGCTTGTACTGTACAATGGTGGCCAGGTCGCCCAATAACATGGATAGGCCGCCATCGCCGCAAAGCGCTATCACCTGCTGACCGGGGCGGGCCAAAGCCGCGCCAATAGCCTGGGGCATGGCGTTGGCCATTGAGCCATGGTTAAATGAACCTATCATTTTACGTTTACCCGTGGCATTAATATAGCGCGAACCCCACACGCATGACATCCCCGTATCAACCGTAAATATGGCATCATTGCTCGCCTGCTTATCCAATATGCTGGCTACAAATTCAGGATGTATTTTATCCTTTTCGCCGCTGTCATCAACATAGGTTTGCATTTTATCTTTTACATCGGCATAAACTTTTAGCTGTGCTTGTAAAAAACTGTCGTCCTGTTTTTGGGCAATTAAAGGGAGCAGCGCCGTAAGTGTATCCTTTATAGTTCCGCACAAACCTACATCTACCTTAGCGCGGCGACCAATGCGCTCGGGTTTGGTATCTACCTGCACAATTTTGCAATCGGTAGGCATAAAAGGAGTATAAGGGAAATCGGTACCCAAAAGTATCAGCAGGTCGCTCTCGTGCATGCTATGGTAGGCCGATGGTAAACCTAATAGTCCGGTCATGCCCACCTCATTCGGGTTATCATATTGGATATCCATTTTAGCCCTGAAAGAGTAGGCCACAGTGGCGTGTAACCTTTGCGATAGCTCCACCACCGCATCATGCGCATCGGCAGCGCCTATGCCGCAAAAAATGGTTATTTTATGGTATTGGTCTATCAAGCCAGCCAGCTGTTGCAGATCAGCATCTGATGGCCTGATCACCGGTGCCGGGTTATAGTTTTGGGTTGAAGTATTGATTTCAACGGCGTCCATGCTGGTAACATCGCCGGGCAAACCAATTACGGCTACCCCTTTTTGGTGCAGGGCACTTTGAATGCCCGCCTGCAGCATACGTGGCAGCTGTTTTGGGGTGGTGGCTATTTGATTATAATAACTGCAATCATCAAACAATTTAATGGTATTGGTTTCCTGGAAATATTGAGAGCCAAATTCAAAACTTGCTATGGTAGATGCGATAGCAATAACCGGTGCACCTGAACGATGAGCATCATACAGGCCGTTTATTAAATGTACGTGGCCCGGGCCGCTGCTGCCTGCGCAACAGGCAAGGCCGTTAAGCTGTGCTTCGGCGCCGGCGGCATAAGCGCCAGCCTCTTCATGCCTTACATGTACCCATTGTATACTGCCTTCGCGCCTTACGGCATCATTTACTTCGTTAAGACTATCGCCGGTTACGGCGTATATTCTTTTTATGCCGGCATTCGCCAGCATCTCAACCAGTTGGTCTGCAACATTCTTTGCCATTTTATTTTGATTATATAAATCAAACTCTGTAAGGCGGTAAGAGTTTTTGAAATTGTAAATTGTTATATAAATATTACGTGTGTAAAGGCAAGTTTATACACGTGTAAAAAAGTGTATAAAAATGTAAAATATCTATACACATCAGTTACAAATAAGCTGCAAAACCATTTGAGTATTAAATTGATGTGATTATAAAAGTTAATTTTAATTGCACTAATCACACTTATAGAACCGGTATTAAATAAAGCGAATTAAAAGTTTTAAGCATATAAGTGTGCCAGTAATAAATCACAGTTGTAAAAAACAATTACTATGCTTTTTAACTCGCTTAGCTTTGCCATTTTTTTGCCCATAGTTTTTATTTTATACTGGTTTGTTGCCAATAAAAACTTAAAGTATCAAAACTTTTTATTGCTTTGCGCAAGCTATTATTTTTATGCCTGCTGGGACTGGCGCTTTCTGTTCTTGCTCATCTTCTCAACATTGTTAGATTATTTTACGGGACTTAAAATGTCTGAAACCGAAAATCGGAACAAAAGGCGGTTTTGGTTTTGGCTTAGCGTTTCGGTAAATATTGGTTTCCTGGGGGTGTTTAAATATTATAACTTCTTTGCCGAATCTTTTGCCGATGCGGCCCTGAATTTTGGGATGCATGTAAGCCCCTGGACCTTAAAAGTTATATTACCCGTTGGTATTTCCTTTTATACCTTTCACGGCCTGTCATATGTTATTGATATTTATAAGAACAAGATAAAAGCCGAAAGAAATTTTATTGATTATTCTTTTTTCGTTAGTTTTTTTCCGCTTTTGGTGGCGGGGCCTATTGAGCGGGCAACCCATCTTTTACCTCAAATAAAAAAAGAAAGAACCTTTGACTATTTAAAAGCGGCAGATGGCTTACGACAAATATTGTGGGGCTTTTTTAAGAAAGCAGTAATTGCTGATCAATGTTCTGTTTACGCAAATATGATCTTTGCCAATTCAGACCATTATCCCGGCAGTACACTTATACTGGGCGCCCTTTTCTTCACTTTTCAAATTTATTGTGATTTCTCGGGTTACTCAGACATGGCCCTGGGTATTGCCAGGCTTTTTGGGATTGAGCTGTTGCGGAATTTTGCCTTTCCTTATTTTTCAAGGGATATAGCTGAGTTTTGGCGGCGATGGCATATTTCGCTCTCCAGCTGGTTTCGTGATTATTTGTATATACCACTGGGGGGTAGTAAGGGCGGAACCTGGATGAAGATAAGGAATACAATAATTATTTTTTTAGTAAGCGGTTTTTGGCATGGCGCCAACTGGACGTTTATTGTATGGGGGCTTTTGAATGCCTTATTTATTATGCCCTCCATCATTTTTAATACCAACAGGAACAATCTTGAAATTGTGGCAAAAGGAAAAAGCCTGCCAACAATAAAAGAGTTTTTTCAAATGGTGCTAACCTTTTCATTGGTTGTTTTTGCCTGGATATTTTTCAGGGCAAATAATTTAACACATGCTATAAGCTATATAAAAACGATATTTTCCAAATCAACGTTTTCCGTTCCTCAAATGGATGTTAGTGGATTTGAAATATTGAACACCATATTACTCATTATAGGTTTTTTAATAATTGAATGGAACGGGCGCGAAAACCAATACGCTATTGCAACATTAGGAATATTTAAAAAAAGAAGTTACCGGCTGGCATTTTATTTTACTTTAATCCTAACCATATATTTATTTATGGGCAGGGAGCAACAGTTCATTTATTTTCAATTTTAAGATCATGGAGAAGTTTTTAAAAAGAACAATTTGGTTTATAGTAATGGCTGTTTGTTTGCTTGTTTCGGTAATATATATACCTAATTACCTGGTTGATAAAGAATCTAAGTTTTACATTCAACGGAGTAGTAAAATTGTATTGTTTGGGCATTCGCACCCTGAATGTGCTTTTAATGATTCTTTAATTTCCAATTTTAAAAACCTGTCCCATTCATCAGAGCCTTATTTTTATACCTATCAGAAAATAAAAAAGGTTTTATCGCAAAATCCGCAAATAGAAACAGTTTTAATAGAGTACTCAAATAATCAGATAGACGAGAAAATGAATGACTGGACATGGGGATATAAATACATGTCGAATATGTTTCCGCAATATGTTTCATTTATGGATAAATCAGACATAGATCTGTTAATAGAAAACAACCCCAAAGATTTTATGAATTGTATGTCTATTTCAACCCGGAAAAATCTAATACGGCTTTTTACCTGGAACTATAATTTTTCTGACGGCTTGGGCGGGTATTTGCGTATTGATAAACTTCGTAACGCAACCAACGATGCTGGAAAGGAGGCTGTAAGTAATAACACAGGCAATAATAGTACAAACATATCAAGTGTTAATATCGACTATCTACAAAAAATAATCACGTACTGTCATGCTCAACATAAAAAAGTTTTCCTGGTCAGGAGCCCCCTGCATAAAAATTATGAATACTTAAAAAATGAAAAAGATTTTACAAGAATAAGGAACGAGAAATTTTCAGATATTGATTTTTTAGATTTTAATAAATTTCCCTTAAATGATGATGATTTTGCAGACTATGGACACCTGAATTATAAGGGCGCCACCAAGTTTTCTAAGTGGTTTAATACCATGGTAAATTCAGGATTACTGCTAAATAAAAATAAACAAGCTTTAATTGATAAAAGTTTAAGTGAATCAATAAGTATGTAATTTAAGGGAGTTTGCCAGGAATATATGTGATAACTAAAAAGGCAAACTTTGTTCAAGTTTGCCTTTTTTTATGTATCCATATATTGAGAAGCCAGGAACGGCTGTTAATTTCCGGTATTGATTAAAGACTTACCTAAGCAACTCTTGAATCAATACATTTATATATGATAGAATTTACAGCGACCTTAAAAGATCATCTGTAAATGATGGTTAAAATTTGAAAGGTTCCCCAGTAAAGCTGAAGTAGCCTGCCTTTTAATAAGTTTAAGTCTGTTTTTTTCATGACCATTATTCTTTATTGACAATACAAAGATACCTCGGGTAAGCAGGCGCATCAATCTCAATAAATCGGTTTTAACAACCAATTTTTCCGATAGGCATGTATTACCGTCAGGCAACGGTCATAACGGGAATTTTAGGAAAGAAAAACGGCGTGTTTTTTATTGGAGCAGCTTAAACTCTGAAGGATTGTAGCCAGCAAAACGTTTAAAAAAACGACTGAAATGTGAGCTGTTATCAAAGTTAAGTCGCTCGGCAATTTCTTTAATACTGAGGCCCGATGATGACAAAAGATATTGGGCCTCCAGGTACATGCGGTTGTGGATAACATGCAGGGCATTTTGCCCGGTTTCGCCCTTCACTATTTCGGTTAAATATTTTGCAGATATAAATAATTCATCGGCATATTCCTGTACGGTTTTAAGCGTTAAAAACTGCTCTTCAACCAGTTTTTTAAACTTGTATACCAGCTGGTATTGTTTACTCAAATGGCGGGTGGAGTTGAGCAAGCAGCTTTCGCAGGCCCGGTTCATTTCGTACAACAGGTCTGTTATCAAAAGCCTTAAAATTTGCAAATGGAAAGCGCCCTGCTCCCTGCTTTCGTCGCTTATTTTTTCGTACAGCGCTTTTAATGATGCTACTCCTTTTTTAGGGAGCCCATAAATGGGCGGATAATCGGGGTTTACCTCCAGCAGGTTATCTACAATGTTTTCTTTTAGGAAATTATTAGTTAAAAACTCTTTTTTAAACAGTACCTGGTATAGGAGCAGATCGTCAGAAGCATCTTCAAAAGAGGTAATAAAAGCAGGGGATACCAGGTGGATGGAGTTTGGATAAATCTCAAACACAAAATGACCTATTGTTTTTTTACAGGTACCGTTAAGACATAAAATAACTGAGTAATAATCTGTTTTAACAGGTAAGCCATGCTGTACACCTGGCTCATTACTTAGTACAGCAAAATCATCCTGGTTCCATGCATCGCTGATAATGCCAAAATCAGGTTTGCTGGTATTTACCGGGGGGAGGTGCTTTTTAAGCGTAGAAGGGATATCTAAAACAGCTATTTTATTACTCATAAATGCCCGCAAGTTAATTGGGTATAATTCAAATATAAGGTAAAATTATTTCTGCGATTGCTCAGTCCGACAGCAGCCGCTCGGCTTTTAGCTTTTTTTGAACGTCATGTTTATAATTGCGGCCAATGGGGAGCTCATGGCCAGACACCTCAACGGTTTGGGAGTAAAAGGAATCAATTTTAGCCAATGCCACCATGAACGACCGGTGAATCCTTACAAATTTGTTTTCGGGGAGCATTTCTTCCAGGATACTGATCTTTTGCCGGGTGATATATACCTGATCTTTTACCACCACTTTTACATAATCGCGCAGGCTCTCTATCCATAAAATGTCATTTACATTTACCTTGGTGGTTTTACGTTCTACTTTAAGATAAATGAAAGTTTCATGGTCGCTTACCGGTGCTTCATGCGTAATAATATTCCTGGTTTTATTTTCGGTTAGCTGGTAAATTTTATCAACAGCACGCAAAAAACGTTCAAACGAAATTGGCTTTAACAAATAATCAACCGCGTTCAACTCAAAACCTTCCAGTGCGTACTCGCTATAAGCGGTGGTGAAAATTACTTTAGGCGGGTTTTTAAGGCTCCTCAACAGATCGGTTCCTTTAATGCCCGGCATTTTTATATCCAGGAACATGAGGTCAACCTGTTTTTGCTGCAACAACTGAAAAGCCTGTATAGCATCCGCGCATTTACCAACCAGTTCCATCTGATTAAATTGCGACAGGTACTTTTCAAGCACCTCCATGGCATGGGGCTCATCATCAACTATCAATACGCGCATTTTCATGTATTTGCTTTTGTTTTGAGAGCTGTTTAACCATGTTAAGGTCCATATCAAGCACAATGAGAAAGGTTTCGTCCTCGTTCATTATTTTGAGTTTGGAGGTGGCGGGATAAAGCAGGTCGAGACGTTTCATTACATTTTTTAAACCAATGTGGCCCCTGCCCGCCAACTGATCTTCGTCAGGCTGCTGTTCTGGATTATTGTTGGCCACCTTTAATTTAAAATGATTGCCGGTAATACTTACATCAATATTGATCCAAACCTGGCCCGTTTTTTCGCTGGTGCCGTGCTTAAAGGCATTTTCAATAAAGGGCAGTATCAGTAGTGGTGCTATCAGTTTATTTTTAAGATCGCCCGTAATAGTAAAATTAATATCAATGCGATCTTCATAACGCAATTTTTCAAGTTTTACATATTGCTGCATCATGAATATTTCTTTTTCAAGCAGCACTTCATTGGCATTGCACTCGTAAAGCATATACCGCAAAATATCTGACAAACCAAGGATGAGATGTGGTGATTTTGGCGATTGATTTAAGCTTAAGGCATACAAATTATTCAGGGTATTAAATAAAAAGTGCGGGTGCACCTGTGCTTTTAAAGCGCTTAATTCGGCCTCTAAAGTGGCCTGTTTACGCTCATACCACATTTTAAACAGCTTAATGGCCAACACAAAACCAATAATGAGGTTTACGCCTTTCAGTGCGTTTACCAGGCTTTGGGTATCGAATAGTTTTATTAAAAATGGCTGTTGATTATATTTAATATAATCTATATCGGTAATAGGCATTACCCTGATCAGGTATGGATTTACAAAAAGCAAACCTACAGCCCTTGTTGTGAATAGCGAAACAATAACCAGTACCAGCAACCACACAGCGAATTTTAAATACTGCTTAACAAACAGGTACCGTGGAATTACCCAATAGGCAATGGCATAATAGTAAGCAATTTGAACCGGCATAAAAAACAGGTTGTTTCTGAGGGATACCCAAAAATTAGTTTGTATGGAGTACAAACCTGCTATGATAAAATATACGGCTATCCAAAACAATACATGCTGGTAAACCCGCGGTATTTTTATGTTTCTTAGCCGGCTATCAATAACATCATTCATATAGCTAATTTACTCTATAGCAGCCTAAAGAACTATAATATTTTATGAAAAGCGACAAACTGCATATTTTCATCGACAGACAGCAAGAAAACATTTGTTAAGGGTAATTATTTTTGATAAATGTTGATAGGGGTGCATTTGTTGCTGTTTGTACTGTATTAATTGCCGAGTATCATCAATACTTTTTAATGGTGTACAGCCTGTTTAATTTTAGTTTATAAATTAAAAAAACAGGGTTATGAAAACAATAATGATAACAGCATTGATCCTGATAAGCGCAATTTGCAGTCAGGCTCAAAACAAAGTACCAGCCAGTCATGGCTTTTGGGTGGTGGAGAGTAATATCAATAAACCAAAGGTACAAACGGTAAGGTTTTATAGTGACGACTCAAAACTGCTTTATGAGGAAACTGTAAACACTAAACTAAATTTAAAGCGTGAAAAAGTACAGCTGGCTTTAAATCAGATATCGAACAAACTGTACGAGAATAAGCAATATATGGAGAGTAAAAAGCTAATAGCTCTTGCCTTCAATTTAAAACGCTAACGATCTTTTTTAATTATACTTTTGAACAGGGGTTGGCGCGAGGTCAGCCCTGTTCTATTTATGCCTGTTCCTGCTCTACCCAGTTACCATCTTCTTTGATGATACCAATCAGCTCATCAAGCGCGTTGGCCGAGCTAATGTTTTTCTTAACAGCTTCTTTGCCACGGTAAAGCGTAATTTTATCAGTACCTGAACCTACATAGCCATAATCTGCATCGGCCATTTCGCCGGGGCCATTTACAATGCAGCCCATGATGCCAATTTTTAAACCTTTAAGGTGACTGGTACGACTGCGGATCATTTGGGTAGTAACCATCAGATCAAACAAAGTACGGCCGCAACTTGGGCACGATATATATTCTGTTTTGGAGATCCTGGAACGGGTGGCCTGCAAAATACCAAAGGCGGTTGAGGTGATCACATTGGCAGGCAGCTCAGGTGCATCAATCCAGATCCCGTCGCCAAAGCCATCAACCAACAAAGCGCCAAGATCGGTAGCGGCGTACAGTTGTAAGTTCTGAGTCTTAAGTTCTAAGTCTTCAGTCAATCGTTCGTTTTGACTTTTGACTTTCGACTTTTGGCTTTCCAACTCATCAATCAAAACTCCAAACTCATAACTTCTTTTCACTATCACCGGTACTTCCAGCCCAAGCTCTTCCAGTTTAAAGAAGAAACCGCGCTGATCGGCCATGCCATGTAGTGCTGTGGTTTCCAGTACAAATACCAATGAGTTATCAAAAGGCAGTGAACCAAATTCATCCGAATCAATATCGGCAGGGGATACCCTAACCAGGTTTAATGCTGATGAGCGGTCGCTTGCTTCCAAATATTCCCGTAATGAAAATACCGGATGGCAATTGGTTTTATCGGTCAGCTTTTGCCAGGTTGTATAGTTATAAAGCTGTTTTAAGTTACTTGGGAATACAAACGACGGCAGTTCATCGCCCAGGTAAACAAAATCAACCGATTGCTCAGCCATGTTGTATTTATCCAACAGGGGAGAGTACAGGTAGCCTGCATCGTTTAATATAGAGGCATCCTTTAAATTCTTTTTCGACAGGTCAATTACCACCCGCGGAACCATGTGCCCGCCAATAAAAGCGTTAGCCTCATAGGTATGACGTTTTTTATATTCGTAGGGACTGTGGGTTAAGTTCTGAGTCTTAAGTTCTAAGTCATGAGTTGCATTTCCAGCTTGCTGACTTTCGACTAAAGACTTTCGACTTGAATAACGCTTTACCAGTTCAATAGCAACAGGAGCTTCGGCTTCTGGTTCTTCGGTGAGGGACACGCGGACGGTATCGCCCAGGCCATCTTCCAGCAGCGTACCTATGCCTACAGCCGACTTGATGCGGCCATCTTCGCCGTCGCCGGCTTCGGTTACGCCCAGGTGCAGCGGATAGTTCATACCCTCGGCAACCATGGTTTCTACCAGTAAGCGGTAAGCCTGCACCATCACCTGCGGATTGCTCGATTTCATGGAGATCACGAGGTTATAATAGTTCAGCGTTTCGCACATCCGCATAAACTCCATTGCTGATTCTACCATACCCTGCGGGGTATCGCCATAGCGGCTCATGATGCGGTCGCTCAGTGAACCGTGGTTGGTACCAATGCGCATGGCGGTACCGTACTCCTTACAAATATTAACAAGGGGGGCAAATTTTTGATATATGCGATCCAGCTCGCCCTGATATTCCAGGTCGGTGTAATCAATCTGATCAAATTTCTTTTTATCGGCATAGTTGCCCGGATTTACACGTACTTTTTCAACTATACGTGCGGCAACTTCGGCAGCGTTTGGGGTAAAATGTATATCGGCAACAAGGGGAACGTTATAACCCCTTTGGCGAAGCTGTTTCTTGATCTCGGCCAGGTTTTTAGCCTCCTTGATGCTGGGCGCGGTAATGCGCACATACTCGCAGCCGGCGTCAACCATACGGATAGACTGCTCAACGGTACCAATGGTATCCATGGTATCGGTAGTGGTCATACTTTGTATACGGATAGGGTTATTGCCGCCCATAGGTACATCACCGATGTTAACCTCACGGGTAACAAAACGCGAATATTCGGTTAGCGAATTGCAATAACGGCCTTGCAGCAATTTAACAGCATCAGTATTCATGCAGCGGATAATTAATAAGATGCAAATTTAAGAATTATGTTGGTCATTAATTAGCTATTGTATAAAGCATAAATTAATATGACATTAACTATTGATGCTGTATAAGATATTTAAAAAATAGTCTGGCATTGATTACCAGCGTGCAAAATGGTTATTGAATAATTTAATAAAATTCTTTAAATTTGATTAATGACAACTCAATTCATCACCAATGATAAAGGCGAAAAAACCGCTGTAATTATTCCAATAAGCGAATATGAGGATTTATTGCACCAGCATCATTTAAATCTTGAGCTTACAGATGAATACAAAACAATGATGGATGGTATGCTTAATGAAGAATCTGCCGGGAAAGCCGAATACGTGTCTTTTCAAAGTATAAAAGATAGATTTCTTCCTAAATGATCTACGAGATTATTTTCAGACTTAAGGCTGAAAAAGATTTAGAAGACATCCAGGATTATTACAATAAAATACTTCAAAGCCTTACTGATAAATTCTTTTTAGAGTTTTTCGGAACGATGGAATTTATTGAACGCGAGCCCCAATTATTTCAGGTTAGATATCGCGGAATCAGAATAGCTCCTTTATACCAATTTCCTTTTGGCATTCATTATAAAGAGACAAAAAATAAGATCATTGTGTACCGGGTGCTTCATACAAAAAGATACTTTAAATAGCACCCTCTCCCCTCAAAACAACCTGTCCTTGATTATCAGCGTACCCGCCATCATATCGTGCAAACATTGCTGCTTTTTATTGAAGAACGCGTACAGGTAACCAATAAAAAAGGTGCCAACAGAAAATATTTTGCACAGGTTGCGACTAATGGCCTTGCCTGTGCTGATGCGGTTGCCCTGCATATCCACCACTTTGATCTTTAACATTTGCTTGCCATAGGTGGCTTGTTTAGCCGAGCTTTCCATAATGATATGATAAATGATCTTGGCAAATGGTATGATGCCCAAAATGGTAAATGATGTTATCATACGTGTCTCCTTATCCTGAATAAACATTATCACTACAATAAACGCGATGATGATAAATACACCCAAAAGTATAAACCAGTCAAGTACCGAAGCCAGCAGCCGCTGATCAAAACTGCCAAAATATTGCATTAATAACGCGGGTTTTGTAAAGCCCAATAGCTCCCTTAATTCGGCAATTTCCTGAGCCTCTTTGTAATCGTCCATTTCGGGGGTTTTTACAAAATCGCCGGGTTTTATATGGAAGCCTTTTAATTCTTCAATACTAAAAGGCCCTTCGGGTCTACCTTCAATTACTAATATGTAGGTTTGAGCCATTAGTTGAATTACTTTTGAGTTGGAATGGTTAAAGGTGGAAAAGTTACACTAAAATAAATAATAAACGCACCATTAGCATAACCAAGCAAGCACTTTTACCTCCTTGTCATCCTGAGCATAGCGAAGGATCTATTCATGAATATGTCAATCGGCGATCAGATGCTTCGCTACGCTCAGCATGACAAAGCTTTTTATTACAAATACGATTTCCACCAGTTGGAGTTATATTCACCTGTAACCTCAGTCGGTTTTCCCGGCTCGGGTACAAACAGATCAATGTTTTTATCTTTTGCCAGAGTTGTTAAACGTTCAATAGGCTCATACCAGGCGTGTGGTGCCAGGTTAAACGTGCCATAATGAATGGGCATCATTAGTTTTCCCTTTAAGGCCATATGCGCGTTTGAGGCATGATCAGGACCCATATGAATATCTGGCCAGTATTTGCCATAAGCACCAACTTCCAGCATGGTGAGATCAAACGGACCAAACGCTTCGCCAATGTCTGCAAAGCTTGGCGACCAGCCCGAATCGGCACCAAAATAAATATTATGTTTTGGCCCTTTTATTACAAATGACGACCATAATGTTTCGTTCCGGTTAACCACACCACGACCCGAAAAATGCCTCGCCGGTGCTGCAGTAATCACCATGTCATTGCCGATCATTATACTATCGCCCCAATCCATTTCGGTAATATAGTTTTCAATAATGCCCCATTTGCGCAAGTATTGGCCAACACCGATGGAACAATAAAAAGGGATGGTTGAACCGGCGAAATATTTAATGGTGTCTTTGTCAAAATGGTCATAATGATCATGCGAAATGATCACTGCATCAAGCGGTGGCAGCTCGCTCAACAAAAGCGGTGGTTCAAAAAAGCGTTTTGGACCCATGAATTTAGAGAACGAAGCACGCCCGCCCCAAACAGGGTCGGTAAGTATGCGTTTGCCATCAATCTCGATTAATATGCTGGAATGCCCTATCCAGGTAATGCGCAGACCACTTGCCGGCGGGGTTTGGTAAACAGTAGTATCAGTTTTAAAAGGGCCTATTGTTTTCTTAGGATTATTTTCGGCTTTGTTATTCATGTACTCCCGCAAAATGGGGACTATCTTGCCAAAGCCTGCTTCATCAGTGGGTATTACGTTTAAATATTTTTTTCCTTTTTTGCGCGATCCGTCTAAACTCATATAAACAATTATAGTACTATATATTTATTTATTAAGAGACAGCAACCATTAAAAAGTTACGATGAATATAATGAACCGGTTTTATTGACGCAAAAATGATATTGCCCTATCGCAAAACTCCACTAACGAAGCCGGCAGGGTATCACTTGCATAAGGGTGCGAGCCTCCAAATGTATGGTCGCTGCCGGGGAGTACAAAAAATTCGGCATTGGGTTGTGCTGTATACAGCTCCTGCGCATGTGCCAGGGGAACAGTTTGGTCCGCTTCGCCATGCATCAGCAGCCAGGGTTGGGTTATTTCAGCTGCCTTCGCGGCAATATCCAGGCGTAAGGGGTGTTTGTCCAGATCATCCAACAAAGTTGATTTGACCGGCATCTGCTGCCCGGTGCGTGCATTATGCATATAGATGATACCCTGCAGCCGCCATTGTACCTCGCTTTGTTTGGGCCAAAGATTACGGAAACCGGATATAGAAGCCATGGTGACCAGTTTTTTGATCCTGCTGTCTTCGGCAGTTTTAATGATGCTGATACCGCCGCCCATGCTATGGCCAATTAAAAATACGCCGTTGGCCACCGCCATGCCCGATCCGCTGCAGGCAAAATCAATAATGGTATCCAGATCTTCCAGTTCTATCGAGAAAGTGTTATCGCTGAAAGCGGTAAGGTCGGCAAAATCAACAGGATTATCTGGCGTGGTACCGTTATGCGAAAAATTGAACTTTAAATACTTGAAACCATTGCAGGCGAAATAATCGGCCAGCAGGTTATGGGTGCCCCAATCTTTAAATCCCTTAAAACCATGCGCAAAAATTACCAGTGGCGCGTTTTTAAAGGCATCATCATAAGTTACATCTATTAGCATTGGTCGACCTTTGGCGCCGGGGAGGGTGTAATTGTCTTTACGGATCATTTTAAAATATAACTTCGGTTTCAATAATATCACTTGCTTTTACAACTAAAGTATTTGCTAACAGATCGCCTAATCTTTGGTGTTTTTCTGTTTTAGATATACAAATCATTGCAGGGATGCCATACATGAAAATATCAATAGGGTCGCAAATGCGACGTTTAAATGCATCTTTTACAGTGACCTTAGAGCCATCCGCTTTTATCACTTTTAACTTGCACAGATCATGACCTGGGGTGGAGCTTACAGACTCTAATACCACAAAATAAAGAAACCAAACTATTGGTAATGGTAATGTAGCCATTCCTGTAACCTGCATGGTACCATCCTGGGTTGAGTGACCAAATAAATAGACGTATATAAAAAAGAAAATACCATAAATAGTGTAATCAATAAGGGTGGCCAGTATTCGCAATTTAATATAGGCCTTTGGTACAACTTCAATGAATTTCATGACCGAAAATTACACTTTTTTGCCATTAAAGGTAATATAATATCATTACTGATGCACTCATGCCAACAGTCCTTATTATAATATAAGTTTATTAAAATCTTACTCGCAAACAACTGCCTGAACGGGTTCCGGCTCATTGATTTCATTAGTAAGTTCTTTACTTGCCTCTTGTTTTTCGTTAATGGTTACAAAGCTAAGACCAAGTGCCAGTAACAGCAGGGGCACAGTCATCCAGATCACTTCATGAATGCCGTAATGGGCAATAACAAAGCCACCCAGCAAGCTGCCCATGGTAATGCCCGCGTTAAAAAAGGATGGCAGCAAACTGTTTACAAAATCAAGCGCTTTACCGTGGATGCCATCAATAACATGGAGGTTGGCTACCAAAAAACCACCTGTATGTATAAAACCCCAAACCGAAAKAATGGTTACCATAGGGATAAACAATCCCCCGAATTTGTACGCCAGTAAATGCATGATTACCAGTGCCAGCAAAAACAAACGACTTGTTACCGGTATATTTTTACTTAACGCTATACCTGTAAGCCAGTTGCCAACTATGCCTGTACCACCAAAAACCAGCAGCATGATACTTATCTGCACGCCGTTCATGTGCGAAACTTTATCTAAATATTCGGCCAGGTAACCGTAGGTGGCAAACATGCCCGCCAGTACAATGGTCGACGTTAAAAGCCTAACCCATAATTGTGCACTGCCCAATATTTTTACCTGGCTTTTGGTGCTTGCCTGTTCTTTGTCAGCCGGCATAGTTGGTACAAAAAGGGCCAGTGCTGCAAAGGCCAGTAAATTTATAAAAGCCGAGAGGACAAATGATGCCCGCCAGTTAAACAGATCGGCCATATAAGTGGTTAATGGTACGCCTAATACAGTAGCCACGCTCAGGCCTGCCATGACTATGGCAATAGCCTTAGGCGCATCTTTTGGTCCGGCTTGTTTTGATGCAGCTGTCATAGATACCGCCCAAAATACGGGGTGTAAAAACGCGGGCAAAATACGGGCTATCATCAGCACGGTAAAGTTAGGCGCTACTGCCGAAAGCAGGTTGGAGATCACAAATATGCCCAGTACAAGACACATGATTGTTTTACGGTTCATTTTTGCCGTAAGCATATTGGTAAAGGGGCCTGCCAGGGCTACGGTTAAGGCAAACCCGCTAAGCAGCCATCCTGCTGTATCAATAGAAATATGAAATTCCTTTACCAGCGCAGGCAGTATCCCGATAACGCCAAATTCGGTGGTGATTATCCCAAAAGCACCCAGGGCCATGATATAGATAGATTTTTTCATGAATTTTATATTTAAATATTTGAATGTTTCTATAAATTAGAGCAAAACAAGCCAGTTTTTTTCTTTCTAATAAAGTCTAATCTTTCAGTTCGTTTAAACAAGCGATGTAATCGTTGAGTACCTGTTGGTTCAATACATATTTGAGATTGCGGCCTTCCTTTTGGGGCAGCAACAACTCAGCATCTACCAACTGTTTTAAATGATGCGAAACAGAGGGCTGCGTAAGATCAAGCAGGTCATTTACCTCTGCACAATAAAGACAATCTTTCTTTTTTTTAAACTCCTGTAAAATAGCTATCCGGCTGGTGTCGCTCAGCGCCCTGGATATTTTTTCTATTTTTTTGTTGTCCATCATTTATGGCTGATCATGGTTTATGATCATTTGCCGGTGCAAAGATATATATTGGTATTGATATATAGAAATGTTTCTATGTGTTTTGTAGAAGTGGGAAATATAAACGTAGTCATTTCGACGAGGAACGAGGAGAAATCTTATGCGACAACAAATTCGCTTAACATGTTATACAAGATTTCTTTCGCACTACACTCATATACTGGCGCGAGTATGCAGCGCAGGCCGCGTGCGGGGCGTACTCATGACTATAGTTGTGATGGATGTGGTTTGCAACTACCTTAAAGGTGTCGATAGTCTAAAGACTACCGGCATAATTGTCCGAAGTCCGAGACTTCGGACAGCGTAATTAAAGGCTTATATTGTTTTCATTCAAATATTTCTCAATATCTTGTTGCCAGGAAGCATCCCCGCCCCAGAATTTTTTTGATATTGGGTTATCTAAACTGAGGTCAATAATAAAAAGAGATATTTTATCCTCCCTTTCCTGTTTCTTAGCAAAATCCTTTAGCCAGGAAAAATCGCCATTTAATACATTTTTCATATTTTTAATCATATTCGAATTTTGAACCAATTGAAGTTTAGCGTCATAAGTTCTTTCGGACTTATCAGCAGCTTCCTTTAACGGCCAAAGAAATTTATAGACCGCCCAAACACTATAACCCGGACTGTCACGAGGCTCTGATATTTGTTTAAATTGGCATGAAATATCTCCTCTATCATAAGTGAATCTAATATTACACTTTGTACCTAATAGTAAATAGTAACCTTCATATGGCTCTACAAGTTTTAAATGAAATTCTTGTATTAAGTCTTTAAAACTATCCTCGATATCTTGCCTAAATGCACGATAATTTGTTAATAGATCCATAATTATTTATTTTGATATACCCGCTTGCGGTAAGCGTTAGGTTTACGATCTTTTAAAACTACACCTTTTTCCCATTAAAGGTAATATTATACAGATCAGTCCGGCGGTCTTTAAGGTTTTGTACGCTGCCGTACTCATGTAGTTCTTCCAGGGTCGAAAGGTCAACATCAGCAATCACAATCATTTCGGTATTGGGTGTAGCCTCAGATTGTATACCATTGGTAGGGAAACCAAAATCTGACGGAGTAAACACTGCCGATTGTGCATAGGAGATCCCCATATTGTTTACATTGGGCAAATTGCCCACACAACCCGCAATGGCAACAAAGCATTCATTCTCCACCGCGCGGGCCTGGGCACAAAACTTAACCCGGTTATACCCGTTTTGGGTGTCGGTTAAAAAGGGAACAAACAAGATTTGCATATCCTGACTGGCCAGTATGCGTGATAACTCCGGAAACTCCACATCGTAACAGATCAGGATGCCTATTTTACCGGCATCAGTTTCAAATACCTTTACCTCGTCGCCACCGCGCATACCCCATGAGCTGATCTCGGCTGGGGTAGGGTGTATCTTATAAACCTCCTCCATACTGCCGTTGCGTCTAAACAGGTAGGATACATTATATAACGATTCCTCAAAAATAGTGGGCATGCTGCCTGCTATAATGTTTACGTTGTAGGATACCGCCAGTTTTGAAAATTCCTCAATAATGGGTTGGGTATACTTAGCCAGCTCGCGCATGGCCTTTGCCGAATCCATGTGGTTATAATCGGCCATAAGCGGTGTGTTGAACAGCTCGGGGAACAAAATAAAATCGGCCTGGTAATCGCTCACGGCGTCAACAAAATATTCGGCATGTTTCATTAGCTCGCTAATGTTGCTGTATGCACGCATTTGCCATTGCACCAAACCTATGCGTACCACGGTTTTTTGATTAATAGCCGTGCTGATCTCCTCATAATAAACATTGTTCCACTCAATCAGCGTAGCAAAACCTTTGGATCGGCTGTCTTCGGGCAGGTAATTACGCAATATTTTACGCACATGGAAATCATTTGCCAGTTGGAATGACAGGGTAGGGTCATAGATCTCCTTATATTTTACCTTATCAATATACTGGCGGGGTGTAAGGTCGTTCTGGTATTTCTGATAATTGGGTATGCGGCCACCAGCTATGATGCTTTTGAGATTCAGCTTTTCGCACAGGGCTTTACGGGCTTCATAAAGACGGCGCGCTAATCGCAGGCCCCGGTAATTAGGGTGTATAAAAACATCAATACCGTATAAAACATCCCCTTTTTCGGTATGCGTTTTAAAGGTACTGTCGCCGGTTATTTGTTTGTAGGTATGGTTGTCGCCAAATTTCTGATAGTCGACAATAATAGATAAGGCACAACCTACTACTATATCATTAACGGTAATACAGATCTGTCCTTCGGGAAAAATCCGGATAAGCCTTTTAATGGAATTGGCGTCCCAATAATCCTCGTCCATATCCATATAGGCCGATTTCATTGATTTTTTTAATTCCTGGTAATCCTGTACTTCCAGGTTACGCATTTCAACACTTTGCAGATCCATATTTTTATTTGTGTCTGTTTTGATTATCTAATATAAGGTTTCCTATGCCACCAGTCCCAAATAATGAGCTTGATTGTACAGTCGGGTAGGGCGATTAATGCGGGATGATGTGATAGTTGATGCCAGGTTTTTAAAATGATTAATTTCTGCAAATGTGCATTCGATTATTAGTGCAGCAAGACCTGTGTTTTTTTTTTAAACGCATTGCTTAATATACATAATTTTGCTATATATTGTTTTAAGCACTTTAAATGTGGTTTTATGGTCATTTCACCTAATTTATAACCATTCTAAATACTCCTGTTTGACAAAGTGTTGACATTGCAACGCTTTTATAGTGATATTTTTGTTCGGTCAAATTTAAAACTGCTTTGAAGTATTTAAAGGTTATTGCTTTTACACACAAACAGATTGAACTGAAGGAATTAGGTAGATTGGTGATTTGCCAGGAAAATCTGACAGAAAAACTTCAACAAGTTAAAACTCAATTTGGGATACCAGAGATATTTTATCTGGCTACGTGCAACCGTGTTGAATTTGTTATGACAACCCCACAGGTTGTTGATAAGGATTTTGCAAAACGGTTCATCGAAGCTTTTAATACTGAGCTGTGCCATGATTCGCTGAGCACATTTATGGATAGTGCTTCTATCTATGAAGACCAGGAAGCTATGGTTCACCTGTTACGTACTTCATGCTCGCTGGAAAGTTTGATAGTTGGCGAAAAGGAGATCCTGGCCCAACTGCGCAAGGCTTATGAACACTGCAAAGAGGCCGGCCTTACCGGCGATGGTTTACGCATGGTGATGAACTGTGTTGTTAAAACAGCCAAAGAGGTTTATACCCATACCAATATTTCAAAAAATCCTATTTCGGTGGTGTCATTAGCTTACCGCAAGCTTAAAGATCTTAACCTGTGTTCAAATGCCCGTGTATTAATTATTGGTGCAGGCGAAACCAACCGTAATATTTCAAAATATCTTCAAAAACATAAGTTTTCAAATTTCTCGGTTTTTAATCGCACAGTTTCAAAAGCCCAGCAACTTGCTGTTGACCTTAATGGCGAAGCATTTGATCTGGAGGCTTTAAAAACATACAATAAAGGTTTTGATGTGATTATTACCTGCACATCGGCAGTTGAACCTATTATCACTACCGAAATATATAAATCGCTGCTTAACGGCGAAACCACCCGCAAAACCATTGTGGATCTGGCTATACCTAATGATACTGCTCCCGAAGTACTGGAACTGTTCCCGGTTAATTTTATCGAAGTGCACTCATTAAATGAGGTTGCCAAACGTAACCTACAGGAGCGTTACCAGGAATTGGTACATGCCGAAACCATAATTGAGCAAAATATAGCTGAGTTTTTAACCCAGTTAAAACAACGCCGTATTGAAGTGGCCATGCGCCAGGTACCCGAAAAAATCAAGGAGATCCGCAACACCGCCATCAATTCTGTTTTTGCCGATGAGGTTCAGGGCATGGACGAGCAATCGCGCGAGATCCTGGAAAAGGTGATCAATTACATGGAGAAAAAATATATCAGTGTGCCCATGATCATGGCTAAAGATATATTGATCAACGAAAATTGATTTTTAATTTCCTCAGTTCTTATTAAGCAAGTCATTTGATTAAACGCGTCATTGCCTTTAGATTAGCTTCAACAAAATAATATAGGTTATTATTATTGTTGAAGCTTTCTTTTTGCTTCTTTTTCTTTGTTAATAACCTTGATTTTTGTGGAAAAAGTTAACAACGGTAAGGGTTCATTATCGTCATTGCCAGGCTTAAAGGCCTATGCCTCGATTAAATCCCTTACCGCTTGTTTTAAACTGTGACATCAAATAGAAATTAGAGTTTGGAAGGCTCATTAGTAAGGTATTG